>JBAVVE010000063.1:0-3021 GCA_049697135.1 Bathyarchaeia archaeon
ATCGTGCCGGCAACCGTTCCAATGAAGCATCTAGGCTTGCTGCATGGTTTGCAGAATGCCACGGCGGAACGAAACTCAGCATTTCTCTGTGATATGTTCTCCATCAGTTTGAGGATGCCTTCTGTGCCTAGACGCTTGAAAGCATCGGAAGAGTAGGGGCCAGGGAAGCCATGTAGTTTCTCGACGAAAAGGCCTGCGTCTTCCGAAACGATGTTGACTTCAAGGCGGTTCGCTGCCTCTCGTGCGGCGTATGACGCGATTCTTTGCAGACTACTAGCTTGGATTTCGACTTTCGAGGCGGTCAGCATATGCAGTCTCAGACCGGAGGCTGCAGCAACTGCGGCCGCTTCTCTATACTTCCCCATGTTTGACGTGAGAAAGTAGATTCTCTTGGGATCTTTCACTGTATCTACCTCGCTTCTCTATCTCCCGCATCTTCTTCAGGGCGAGTTGCATGTCGTCTTCTCCGGCGACTGATCGGTAGCCCTCTACGACAGCTTCGAAAGCTTTTGAATAGAGTGAGAAGTGCGTGCTCTTGAAGGCTCTACTCATCAGCAACAGGTCTACGCCTCTGGCCTCAAGTTCATCTGAGTAGTCACCTAGGCCGAAATCGATGAAGAACAGCCTCTCCCCATCCCTGAGAATCATGTTTGAAGTAGTGAGATCACTGTGCACAATCCCGTTTGAATGCAGGCGACTAATCAATGTACCAACAAGCCTGCAAGTTGACCTGAGGTCTGACTGTCCCATTTTCGTCAGCGCCTCCTTTAGACGTGGCCCTTCTACGTATTCCATGATGATAGTGCAGGTGTCTGTCTCGACTTGATACACTGTTGGGGTGGGCACACCCGCACGTTTTGAATCGTGAAGCAGGTGCGCCTCGCGCGATGTTCTCGCAAGTCGGATGGAAGTGTCAAGTGAATCAACCCTGTATGGCTTTGGGAAGCGTGTCTTCATCACTACACGTCTGCCATGCCATTCCTCTAGGAATATGCTCGCTTCGGCACCCTTGCGGATCAGTGTCGTAGACTCACCTCCAAGGAACTTCGACTTCATCCACTCTCCAACGAGGCCTCACTCGGCTGTCTTCAATGTCGATGAATAGATGATGACCGAAAGCCAGGGCTCCTGTCCATGAGATCTGGGCACCGCAGTCACCGGCGAACTTGGGATCCACGGCACGAAAGATGGCGCCGTGTTCGCTGGCGACGATTTCCAGCTTCTTCCGGAGAACCGAATTCGCGGCAACGCCTCCGACCAGGAGAACCTCCTTCTTTTCGGTGTGTGCAAGGCTCCTCTCCGCTGCTTCAGCGAGCATTGAGAACGAGACCTCTTGGATCGAAAAGCACAGATCTTCAAGAGGACGACCAGCCTGCAGTAGCTTTGTAGCTGCCGTAAGCAGACCGGAGTAGGAGACATCGTTACCCTTCACAGTATATGGAAGTTCGACGAAGTTCCTGCTCCTCGAGGCTAGTTGTTCGATCTCCGGCCCACCTGGCGAGGGGAGGCCCGCGGAGCGAGCGAACATGTCGAGCAGGTTCCCAAGAGTAATGTCTTCGGTTTCACCGTAGATGCGCCATCGCCGACTCGCGAATGCTGCAATTGTTGTGTGACCCCCCGATAGCAACACGACCAACGGATCGTGGGCGTTGGTTGTGAGCGCGCCGATCTCTATGTGCCCTATGGCGTGATGAACTGGAATCAAGGGGATCCGCAGTCTGGAGGCAATCGCCCTTGCAAGAGTCGCGCCGATGCGAAGGGTTGGACCTAGACCTGGCCCCAGCGCCACTGCCACACCATCAAGATCTTTCGAACTGATTCCCGATTTGTTCAGTGCATCTCGTATAACGATGTCAGCCACGGATGAGTGATGCTGAGCCGCCTCTCTCGGATGTATCCCTCGGCCCGTGGTGGGTACGTACACTCGCTTGATGTCTGAGAGAATGTGGCCATCTGTATCGACAACGCTCGCCCCGAAGGTGTGTGCAGTAGACTCGATGCCAAGAATCGAGGCGGGCATCTGGATTCCCTTGTCATGCGGCGAGCTTCGGTGATGAAGGCTAAATAGTGGTTGTCTGTGCTATAAGCTGGGCGCGGGTGGCTACTGTGAAAGGTGACCGAGAAATCGAAGTTCTTGCCTAGCCTAGGCCATCCATCAATAGACCCTGAAGTCCGCGAGC
The DNA here is from genome assembly GCA_049697135.1 of Bathyarchaeia archaeon. GTDB lineage: Archaea > Thermoproteota > Bathyarchaeia > 40CM-2-53-6 > 40CM-2-53-6 > CAVPLU01. The sequence continues at coordinate 2,181 of JBAVVE010000063.1, forward strand.
ATGTTGCGAGCATCCTCTTGGATCTCGCTTTCCTTGTCGAACAACCAGTTGAAGGATGATTCAGTTTGAGACACCAGATCGGCTCGATAGCGAAGACGTACGATTGGGAGGCTCTGGAAAGGAACGTAGACGGGCTCTGGAAGAAGACACGGGCATACAAGTACGTGAAAGCCAGAAGATCAACTGGGCCAAAGTTCTATTTCCTTGACGGCCCACCTTTTCCCTCATCGGATACACCTCACATAGGCACTTGCTGGAACAAGATCGTCAAAGATGTGGTCCTTCGCTACAAACGAGCAAGCGGTTTTGATTGCAGAGACCAGCCAGGATACGATTGTCATGGGCTTCCAATCGAGCTTGCAGTTGAGCACACACATGATTTCAAAGAGAAACGTGACGTGGAGGTCTATGGGCTTGCGAAGTTCGTCTCGGAATGCAAGGAGTTTGCCGGCAAGAATTCGAAAGCAATGAGCGGAGTGTTCTCAGACCTTGGTGTGTGGATGGATTGGCAGAAGCCCTACCTTACTCACGATGATGCATACATCGAATCCGCATGGTGGACGGTCAAGAAAGCACAGCAAGAAGGACTACTCGAGCACGGTCTGAAGGTTGTCCACTGGTGCCCACGATGCGAGACCGTCTTGTCCGATTACGAGGTTGTCCTTGAATATCGTGACCTTAGAGATCCATCGATCTACGTCAAGTTCCCAATAGAGGGACGAGAGAAAGAGCACATACTCATCTGGACTACGACGCCGTGGACAATACCTTCCAACACTGCAGTGATTGTTCACCCAGACTACGAATATGCGCGCGTACGGCATGACGATGGAGTCTACAT
>JBAVVE010000064.1:0-2351 GCA_049697135.1 Bathyarchaeia archaeon
CGGTGTGTGCCAGACATTTAAGCTGCAAGGGCTCGCTTACTCCACGACTAAAGTCGGGAGCTTGCGCTCGCGCCAATTTAGGTCACCGGAGGCGCAGTCGCTATTGCCCTGCTTCTGACCGCGGCCAAGAGCATCACTACTCCCGCGATCAGTCCGCCCCAGAAGCCGAAGGACAGACGAGCTGAGATCGTCCCCCAACTCTCCGTGACTATCTTGAAGAGATCGAGCCCCGAGCCTACCCTCGAAAGCTCGGTCCAAAGACCCACTGCGAATAATACTGTCGAAACGAGGGCAAGCACTCCTCCTGTCAAGAGCATCCACCTTCCCTTGCCGACCATCACGCTGCCAACAATCGCCAATATGCCCGCTAACGCGAGAAGAGCCAGAGTGGGCAAACAGAACCAGAGGTCCAAAGTGACAACCTGCGACGGGGGACTGGCCAGCATACTGGCTGAGGCCTCATAGAGATACAACGGAAAGTCGATTGCAGTTGAGTTTCCTAGGCCCACAACCGGAACACTAGCTGTGGCGGTCCACCACGGCATGACCAGGCTCGCAAATGCCACGATTCCTCCGAGAATCCCAGCATGATTGAGCTTCCTCCCGAATGACCTCAGACGCCGTTTGGAGACTCTCACGGCCGGCGGTGAGGGCGCAGCAACTGCCTCGACTCCGGGTTCTGGTGGCTGTCTCGGCGTAGCCTCTGTAACGGGCATAGCCGTCGGTTGCAGAGGTTTCCTATGCCGGCGGATCCGTCCCAAGATGCCTGCACGTTGGGGCCTAGGAAGAGAAACCGGAGTTGGTTGTGGTTGAGGTGGATGTAGGGATACTTGGGGTTCGGGGAGTTGCGAGTACCGATGCTGGATCTGAGGAGGCGGCTGGGAAGGCTGAACCAACCCACACTTGTCACAGAACCGGGCACGGTCATCGAGCAGTCGGCCGCAGGACGGGCAAAGCTTGGTCAAGTTGGTCAATCCAGCTCTCGTCAGGTGCTAAGACTATTATGTTTTTGTTCTTGCCATCGGGGCTGCACGCCGTAAGCCTCTATTGGATCGACAATTGGTGTGTGCGGCAGGGATGACGATGATCTCACAAGCCTACTCATGCGGTTCTATCTTGTCATGAGGTCTTCACGTATTCCTCCACAAGATTCCTAGTGAACGATTCCAGCTCTAGCTGGAGTGCATCATTGGGGTCCGTCCAGACGTAATCTTGGATTTCTTTCCCATCCAACTTCACGGTTGACGATGTGGCGCGGCAGAGATAGTCCAGGAAGATGTAGTGTTCATGTTTAATGTAGTCCGCGGGGAAGATTGCCTCCTGCACGAGGAGTATCCTGACTGGCTCAACTTCGAGTCCCACTTCTTCCTTGACTTCACGTCTGACAGCAACCTCTGATCGTTCGCCGAGCTCAATGTGTCCGCCAGGTACGGTGTACTTGCTTCCCCACTTGTACGACTTCACAAGCAGAATCTCGCCGTTGCTATTGACGATGAGCGCGCCCACGGTCGCTTCGGGAAAGTTCTGTACCAAACTCAAGCCCTTCCAGACGAGCTTACGGGTTGCGTAGGAGCAGTGGGACCGCTATTCTTGTCTTTATCGCACGATCACTCTGCTGGGCAACGAACGCGAGTGAGGGGATGGAATGCCAGAGAACTTGGGAAACCATGATCCAGCGCTGAAGGACGTCTACTTCATTGAAGGGATCGGGCTCTGCTCGAACATCTTCGCCTTCACCGAAGGCAGCGCCATCGCGCTTGTTGACACCGGATCTGGAATGGCGCCGAACTCGGTGGCTCCACAGCTCGAACAGCTCCGCCTAGAGATCGAGAATGTATCCAGAGTCATCATAACGCATGGACACATCGACCACGTCGGAGGACTCACCGAAATAGGTGAGCACTGCTCGCCACAGGTGTTCATTCACAAGAACGATGCGGATGAGTTGGATTCGCTCGGAATCAAATCGCCGAGCTACCTGAACGATGGCGACGTTATTCGGTTAGGTCACAGAGATCTGACCGTGATCCACACGCCCGGCCACACCGAAGGAAGCATCTGCCTCCACGACAACGAACTCATACTAACAGGCGACACTGCCTTTCCAGGCGGATTCTTCGGAAGAACAGACCTACCCTCCGGGGACTGGAGGAAGCTCGTCGATTCCCTCGACAAGCTCTCACGCTTGAACGTGCGAATCATGCTTCCAGGACACGAAGAGCCACTCCTCTCAGATGCATCCTCACACCTCAAAATGTCCAGAAAGACCGCTGAGCTCGTCAGATACTAACACGCTATCGCTTGCATCGACCGAATGCAAGATTAGCACCCAAAACCCATGAATCCACAGT
>JBAVVE010000065.1:0-2781 GCA_049697135.1 Bathyarchaeia archaeon
CCTCAAGGTGAACCCGAAAGGAAAGTTGTTGACGCAGAATACGAGGTCAAAGACGACAAGAAGTAGGGCACATTTGTGCAACACGGCAACGGCTGAGCGAGCTTGAGCAGACTTGATTATTACGATGTCCTGAACGTTCCTCGTGAAGCGAGCAAGGACGACATCAAGAGCGCGTACAGGAAGCTAGCGCTTCAATATCATCCGGACAGAAACAAGTCCCCACAAGCAGAGGAGAAGTTCAAGGAGATCTCTGAGGCGTACGCTGTTCTCTCTGATGAAGAAAAGCGTAGGCAGTATGACCAGTTCGGACACGCCGGAATAGACAGCCGATACTCATGGGACGACCTGTACAGGAACGTAGACTTCGGCGAAATATTCAGAGACATCGGATTCGGCTTCGGTTCCGAGAGCATATTCGACCGCTTCTTCGGTACAGGAGGAAGGCGCAGAGTATCACGCGGAGCAGATCTGAGATATGACACGACCATTTCTCTTGAAGAAGCCTACGTAGGCGCGAAACGTGACATCGATGTTCCCAGAACCGAAGCCTGTCCCACTTGCAGAGGAAGCGGTGCAAGACCTGGAACGAAACCGAAGCGATGTACACGATGCAACGGTTCGGGGCAGGTTCAACACGTTCAGGAGGCCGGCTTCGCACGATTCGTCAGGATTGAACCCTGTAACACATGCCGTGGCAAAGGAATGATCGTTGATGATCCATGTAGGGAGTGCAGGGGGACCGGTCACGTTCGTCGGACTCGTAGGATCTCGATCAAAGTCCCGCCGGGAGTTGATTCGGGCAGTCATCTGAGATTGACAGGAGAAGGAGAGGTTGGCGAAGCTGGAGAACCGCCCGGCGACCTCTACGTCGTTGTACATGTGAAGCCTCACGAGTTACTGCACAGAGACGGTGACGACCTCATCTATCGAGCAGAACTCGGGTTTGCAGACTTGGCGCTTGGGAAGGAGATCGATGTTCCAACGCTCGGAGGAAACGCTCGAGTGAAGATTCCCTCAGGGACACAGCCGGGGACGGTCTTCAGGCTCAGGGGAAGAGGTATGCCCAACGGCCGTGCGGGAAAGGGGGACGAACTCGTTCAGATACTCATTCGCATACCTACAAGACTGACGAGTCGGCAGAAAGAGCTCTTGAGGGAGTTCTCAACACTCGAAGGCAACTAGCCCATCTATTGTCTTCTCATCTTGGAGTACGCTGTGATGGGTTAGATCTCAATCGTTGAGCGGAACTGCAGAGAATCGGTCACCGTTTGGTTGAGCCAACGTTCCCACAATCGGGATGTGCTCACCGCAGGTCAGGCAGTTATTGTCTTTGTCCATGTACCACCCTGTAATGTCGAACCCGTACCGCTTCACCACTATTGCACCACATCCAGCACAGTACGTGTTCTCAAGAGGGTGACCTGGCACGTTACCGACGTAGACATACTTGAGTCCTTCAGCCTTTGCCGCTTCATGGTGGCGCTCAAGCGTCTCGACCGGAGTCCATGGCAAATGGCTCAGCTTGAAGTCGGGGTGAAACCTTAGGAAGTGTATGGGAGTGTCGAGGCCAAGGTTCTCGCAGATCCAACGGGAAAGCTTTCGCGCCTCCTGAAGACTATCACCAATCGTCGGCACGATCAAATCCGTGATCTCGATGTGAACCTTCGCATTCTTCAACCCAAGCAGCGTCTCGTAGACTGGACCTGCGTCTGGGACACCCACGTTACGACGCAGAAAGTTCGTTTCCCCACTGCCCTTGAAATCCACAGTTATCGCGTCGAGGAAATTGCTCATCATCTTCACGGCTTCCGGTGTGCCGTACCCGTTTGACACGAAAGCGTTCCGGAGCCCCTCTCTCCGTGCGAGAACTCCAACGTCGTGAGCAAACTCCAGAAATATCATCGGTTCATTATAGGTGTATGCGATGCTCTGGCATCCGTATTCTTTGGTCAGTCGCACTATTTGCTCAGGTGTCACGCGAGTGCCTTCCACGACTCTCCGCTGACTCATGTCATAGTTCTGGCAATAGGCGCAACTCCAGTTGCAGCCATTAGTCGATATCGAGAAGATCTTACTCCCCGGTAAGTAGTGAGTAAGCGGTTTCTTCTCGATCGGGTCAACATGGCTCGCTGTGATTCTTCCATAAGCGAGCAGGTGCAGCTTTCCATCCAGATTCTTGCGAATTCCACAGAAACCTATCTTTCCTTCTGGAATGTTGCAGAATCTGGCACAGGCGGTGCATCTCACTCTCCGTCCAGGAAGCTGCTGGTACAGTTCGGCTTCTTTGCCGCTTTGCGAAGGAACCGATGACATCCCATGCCCTTCTTAGACTCGGTGATCTGAAGCCGGTATGAGTGTACGCAAGCAAAAACTTAGCTCCATTGTCCGACCAAGTCGAAACAAGGGCTGCCGTTTCACCACACGCAATATTGGCTTTCTCGCTCGAAATCACATGTCGATCATGGCCTTGCGCGCCCAAGTTCGCTAGGCGGCGTCTGGCTCCGTGTAGGCTGAGGTAGTCGTCAACCCTTTGGTCGTATCTCGCGTCAGTTTGAGTTATATATCATCGACACGCGTCAAGGTAAGTTGGGGAGCTGGGTCTGCCCGGCTGAGAGGACGGCTGGAGCCGTCGACCCTTTGAACCTGATCCAGGCAATGCTGGCGAAGGAAGGGGATTTCTCAGTTGGCTGGACTCGCCCCTGTGGGGTCGATTGAATGAGAATTCAGACGAAGATCACCGCCGAGATAGTTGTCGCAGTGGCTCTTGCATATGTTCTGAAC
>JBAVVE010000066.1:0-4392 GCA_049697135.1 Bathyarchaeia archaeon
CAGCACCTGGAGTATCGGAGGCAAGGAATCATGGAATATCACTGTCGAGAGGGGCCCTCCTTGCCTTCACAGATTCGGATTGCAGACCGAATACTGACTGGCTTAGCAAGATGGTCGGTTGCCAGCAGAAGGCGGGGGCTTCAATCGTGACCGGGCCGGTTGTCACAGATTTTGAGAAGGTTCTGCCTCCCATTCGATCAGCTAACACAAACCAAAGGTCGAGTTTTCCGCACGCTCCGACATGCAATGTTGCCTACCTCAAGTCAGCCATTATGCAGGTCGGGGGATTCGACCCACGATTCCGTTCCGGCGAAGACACCGACTTGATGATCCGCGTATTGGAACACGGCCACAACTTGGTGTTCTGCGACGGCGCGGTTGTTGTTCACGAGCTCAAGGAAACTTCGTTCTTCAGCCTCTGGAAAGGGAGCGGCGACTATGTGTACCATCCGCTCCTGTTCAAACTGCACAGGTCTTGGACCAAACACTACCTGAGAGTGAAGTGGCGGTTCACTTGGGAGACTATGACTTCAGGATGCTTGCTGCTCAGTCTGTTGCTATGGGTGGTCCTGTCATTCGCTGCGAGGCTGCCTCTGGCGGTCGTGTTGCCGGCCGTTACGTTTCTGCTATATGCCGCCTCTTACACGAGGTGCATCCCAAAGAGTGGAAGGAGGTTAGATAAGATCCTACTCGGTTCTTCTATCATGTTTGTGTACTCACTATTCGTTATCCTTCGGAGAGTACAAGGCTCGATAAGATATCGTACGCTTCTTATTTGATTCGGAACGTCGAGCAAATTGACACAGACTCCGCCACTGTCGCTACAGCACTAGGATATTTTCAATGATAGCATACTTCGCCCTCTGCTAAGAGGCAAGCTCACGATGACTCTCTCTCCGATCTTGGACAGACTGCTGTTCGGCAAAATGCTATTGTTCAGGAGGGCGCTCCTGACCTCTCCAGAATTCAGGCGGACTGAGAGGGCAAACGACGGGTAATCTTGCTCAGACTCGATTGCGATGTTCCAAGAGCCATTCTCCGCGCCCTCTAGCGTCAGCCTCGTTTTCTGCCTTACGGAATAGTAGGAAGATATTTCGCCTAGTGTCATAAACCTCGCTTCTCGTCGTGAGCATTCTCTTAACAAAGACCAATACACTCGCCACCACTCCCTATCCTCGCTTGGCCTCGTAGAAACACCACTGTTATGCCATATGATAGTCAAGACGCCGTGCAGGTTCGCAATTTCCTCCAGTAACTCGGTGCACAGTCTCCGCGCTAGTTCAGGGGAGAGATTCATGTTTCTCTTTTCTCTGAAAGTACGATCCATTATCACAGGCGGAATCTCAAGCAGAGAAACCAGTTTTCCCTGTTCGAAATCGTACAGCGTAAACGGAAAACAGGTAGATGCTCTATACCCTACCTCCTCGGGAAAAATGACGGACGAGTCATAGCTGAACCCCGCGCTTGCATACGCCGCAAAGGTCTCGGGATAGGCAAATCGCAGAAAGTGAGCACGCACACCTCGAACTTTGCTGCGAATTGCGTCTTCAAGCATCTGCTTCTGGATGCGCAAGGCGCTCTTGTGAGCCTCTGTCTCGAATGGAGCATGACAACAAATCTCGAAACCTGATTCCGAGAGTTTTCTAATCGCTTCGGCAACTATCGGGTTCTGTATATTGTAGTTGCTGTCCATCGGACTGGAGTTTCCAAGGAAGAAGAGAGAAGATCGTGCGCCAAGCCGGATCTCTGAGAGGCTAATCTCTCCAAGCCGCCAATACGGTTCGTACGTACGAAGTATTCCGTGCACTGAAGGCGGTATCAATGCGAGAAAATCGCAATTGCGTGTAAGTAAAGCGGATAGCACGTACAGAACTCCCAAGATCATTCTCCCGACTGTTCGAGCAACGTTTCGAGAGAAGAGATCGAAGAAAAGCGATGGCAAGAACTCAGAGGGCTTAGGAGCCAGGAAATCGATGTCATGAGATAGAGAGACGCAGAATGCTTCTGGGCCAGGCACGGGCCATTTCTGAACGAATGGATAGTCTTTGAGGTAAGCCGTCTCGACTAGAATCGTTTCCAAGATCTTGGCGTAATAGTCCACCACGGGGGTAGCTAGGTAACCCCCCAGATGGACCGGGGTGGACTCGAGCTTCACCCTTCCGAAGGGGTCCAATTGACATGACTTGACCTTCTCGGATGCTCGCATACCCGAAAGCGTCAGCAGAAAAGCAGCAGACCGGAAGATCTGCGGTCCCACTCTGATTAGGCACTGTCTGCCGCTTGTCTTCATGACAATGCCTGGAAAGTGAATCCCCCCCGCCTCGACTTCACAGAAGGTTCTGGTCCCAGAGTCGAGAGTCTTTAGGATAGGTATCGAGTAGAAGAGTGGTAGCCTCTTTGGAATTTCTGGCATCCGCATCCATCCACAAACGTCGGGACTATAGTCACAAGTATCGAGCACCTGAACTCCAAAGAGTTCGTTGATCTCCGATGACCTGTTGGGACCCGCTAGAATGACCGACGTTTTTGCCCTTTTGATGAGCTTCTGCACAGACTGGTCGTCTGCGAGGCTCGTCTCAGGCAGGACCAACGCTGGCAATGGTCCAGCAAGATGATCAAGATCGAAGTCTTGGTCTATCTGGGTGACATCAATCCCGATTCGCGAACCAATTTCGCGTAGACCGTAGACAACCGACGGGTCTTCAGTATTTCCCCATATTCCCAGCAAGCTGCAACCCTTCAGACATCACAGTGGCACGCTCTCATAAGCAGTGACTACGTGTTCACGAGCGATTGCCAAGGATATTCCCAGGCAGGATCTAAAGTGTTCTCGACAGTTCAAGTCGTTCACACCCCACTGCTACACATTCTTCCACACAAGTTCCATTGATCGAACTCCAGCCAACATGGCATAGCAAAGCACAAGCTGGTTGATTGTCCAAGCCAAAAAGACGCGCCTGGTCCTTCCGACCAAGACGAGGGTCACAAATAAGGCAAGTACGACGAAAAGCCAGAGGGCGGAGCTGCCGAGAACAACTGAGGTCAATAGAAAAGCCAACGCCAGAAGAAGCAGCCAAGGATTGACCAGATTGAGAAAAGCCTCCATCGCAAGGATCCCTCGAAACCCAGCAGGCGCACTGCCGATCCTTCTCATGGATCGAACGAAATGTTGCGTTAGATGTTTGGCTCTTCTGACGCGCCATGCCTTGAGCTGTTCGAGTTTCTCCGGCACAACCTCGTAGACTTTCACATCGGGAGCTGCAATGGCTCGGCCGTTATCTAAGGCAACAAGAGTCGCCATGTGACTATCATCTGCACCTATCCCTAATGGAAAACCACCCAGCTTCTGTAGAATGCTCTTTCTAAATGCTGCGAATTCACCGTTGAACACCGGAGTCGAATGGAGATTTGACTCCCAAACTCTGACCCTATTGTAGAAATCTCTGTATTCAGTCTCAATCTCCCCAGAGTGAGACTGAGGTTCCTTCACACCAGTGACCGCGCAGACTTCTGGATCAGAGAAATAAGGCATGCTCTTCTCCAAAGCATCAGGAGCCCAGATGGAATCTGCATCCGTGAATATCACAATCTCCTGAGAGACATACTGCAAGGCCGTGCCTAGCGCGGCAGCTTTTCCTCTTCTAGCCTTTTCAAGCACTATGTGAAATCCTACGTTTGGATTATTGTGTTTCCATTTGGTCGCAATTTCAATCGTACCGTCAGTACTGGCTGAGTCAACCAAGAGCAGATCGATATGATTGAGCGGGTAATGTTGATTGATGAGGTCATTCAGCTTCCCAGCCACTAGTGGCGCTTCGTTGTAGGTCGGCACGACTATTGTCATGCGAGGCTTGTAGTCCTTGTCCGAGATTTCCACGGTTGAGATGGTGCAGAACCTGCTCAGATATGTATAGTACGCTATCGGGGTAAGGAAGTGAACGATTCCTAGGACAAACGCTGCTATTGTGAGATTCATTCAAAAACCTCCCATTCACCATGTATCGCTAGGTGAGAACGGCTCGGAGCGCATACTTACCACAAGACTGCGGCGAATTACAGTCCAAGTATCAGCATATCCTTCTATTGTGCTCTTCGGCATTCCAAGATCGTGACTCCTAAGGCCCTGTTTCGACATGGAAAATCGCAGCGGACAATTCGGCTCATCTTTGAAGATGTACCATGGCCAAGTTTGTATGTCCCGACACCGGGACGACCTCAGGAGACTCTCCGAGAATACCCTCTTTGACTTCTCCCTCGCTTGACAGACCGCGTTGCTACTCTTCCCAATCCCGCACTAAGCTAACCATTGGCCCTTCAATGTTGGGTTTCTTCATGAATCGTGCGATATTCCCCAGAGCACATGAAAACTCTCTCTACGTCAGCGTTGAGGTC
>JBAVVE010000067.1:0-1993 GCA_049697135.1 Bathyarchaeia archaeon
AAGCACTAGTCTTCAAGCGAAAGGGATCCCAGTCCTACAATACAGCAACGACGACGTGGACGAGATGCCAGGGGCCATCACAGGTTTCCTTGCGAACAATCGCTTGGAAACCGTCGTCGTATCTAATACATCGCAAGAATCTCCACCGGATTCCTTGTCCCGCACCATTGAAAGCACTGGACTGGGGCGTCATGCGGTTAGCTGGATTCCCCTCGCAACCCTTACAGGAGAGCAAACGTCGGAACGCACCGCCAATGCGGCAGACGCGATAGTCCTTGTCAATGTTGCCAGGTTGCAGCGGGCCGATTACATTAGAAACATTGTGTCCAGAATGGTTGCTGGTTCTTCGAGACTCTCTCGGAGGGAGCTATTCAGATCCATTCCCGATGTCCTCAGAGTGGAATCGGATATTCCGATTGTACTTGCTGATCGGTGCAGGGATCGCTCAAAGAGCTGCAACTACTGCATTAAGGCATGCCCTATAAACGCTGTGTCTGCAGCGACAACAGCGGTTGCGATTAATGATCGAGTTTGCATAGAATGTGGAGCGTGTGCGAGAGACTGCCCCATCGGCGCCCTCCAGAGTGCATCTATCTCAGACGGTCAGATGATTGCGATGCTTGAAGCACTCGCAAGCAAGCGATCTGAAACAAGTAACCGAGCTCTAGTGCTTACCTGCCCAATTGGCTTTGAGAGACTGCTGAATGAAGGTCGCGGTGGAAAGCGTCTGGACGCCGGTATTGTTCCAGTCCAGATCCCGTGCGTCTCTTTCATAGGCAGCGTTCACTACGTGTGGGCTGCTTCGCTCGGCGTCGCACTGGCAACAGTGTGTCCTGACATCTCGTGCAAGAAGGTTGTGGGAATGTTCCCGTTGTATCAGCATGTGTCGTCTTCCAAGCGCCTATTGAGGGGACTACGAGAGCATGCGATTGCTTCGGTGCATCACTTTGGCCTCCATGCGAATGATTCTATAGTCGACATCGTTTCCCAAGCACTCTCGACAACTTCTGCTGTTGGAGTTTCGGCGAAGCTGTCTGGAAGCTATAGGCACGAGCTCATTGTGGACGCCATCAGGGGTCTGCAAATTGGCAGCAGTGGAAACGTTGAGGTATCAGAGGATAGCACGCTGCCATTCTTCGACTTGAGAGTTGACGAAGCACGATGCAGTTTCTGCGAAGCATGCCAACGGGATTGTCCTGATCATGCAATCGAGTTCACAAAGAGCGACGAAGGCTTGACTTTCATGTTCGATCCTAGCCTGTGCGGGGGTTGCACAATCTGCATGAGAATCTGTCCCGAGAAAGCTATCACGGTCTCAAGGCTCAAGAACTTCTCACCTCTCCTAGAGCGCAAGAAAACGGCCAAAGCTCAGGATGAGAACGCCAAGTGCGAGAACTGCGGCGCCGTCTTGATGTCAAGGCGAAGCCTAACGGCGCTCAAGAAGAAACTCTCGGATCAAGGAGTAACGGAAGCAACGATCAAGGCGCTGGACTTGTGTACTCGATGCAAGCAGAACGCCCTTATTCGACCGCTCGGGCGACACATGCAAATCTAGTCGCAATGCAGGAAAATGTCGAGTGAATTCGAAATCTGATCTAGTATCGAGTTCAAATACCATTAATCTAGACTAACGAGAAAACCTATAAATTCATTTGAGAGAGTCTGGCGGAGATTCGGCGATAGACATGGTGCGGTTGCCAAGACGCAAGAAGAAGCTACCTCCGGAGCCCAAGCCCAAGGTTAGCGAGGTATCTCCACCGTTAGAGGAGCCTGCAAAGAAGTTAGCGATCCGAGGAGAAATCAAGTATCCCTGGGGAGCCGTCGCCCACGCAACCATCACCGTAGGGGGCAAGTCTGCGGAGTCTGATCAGGAAGGCAAGTACGAGATCGTGGATCTAGATCCAGGCGATTACAGCGTCCAAGTGAAGGTACCCTTCCTAGGTTATCAGACAACGCCTCAGAATGTGACTGTCACGGCTGGCGAGACTAAGGT
>JBAVVE010000068.1:0-1807 GCA_049697135.1 Bathyarchaeia archaeon
CGCTAGAACTCGGCGTAGAAGCCGTGGGTCTCGTTGAGCTTGCAGTGCACGTAGTAGCGACCCTTGAACGAGCGGCCGAGGGTGTAGATGTGTCCCGCGCGGTTGAACGAGGCGATCTTCTGGTCGAACGGGAGAGGCTCACCTTCAGCGATGTAGTTCAGCCGATCGCCGTCCGTCAGGATGGACGGGGCAAGGCCATGGCTCGGACCAGGGAAGCGGAACGACACTCGCTCGTTTTCGGAATCCACGGTCTCCACAGTGCTGCCGAACAGGCAGTCATGAGGACTCGAAGAGAGATAGACAGTGAGGCTTTCATAATCGCCATCCTCTTTCTCGCGAACCAGGTAGTGGGGGTTGATCCAGTGCATTGCAGTTCCTTTCATTGAGGAGAGGGATTTGCCCCGGTGCGGATTTCGGCAGAGGGGCAGTTGGTGTGGGTAGCTGGTGTCGTTGTGTTCGAGTTCTCCTAAGATTGTTCGTTGATCGGCGCCTTTGAGGCTGCTATGCCCTTAAGTAAGGGCTACTTAGGGGTTTCAGATACCCCTAAGGTGGGTGGTTGTTATCAGGAGGCTTAAGGGTAGTCAATACCTTGATGTAAAAAGTTTGGACGATGAATACCTGCGACGCGTGGAGAGCCTCCCAAGCTTCGTTGTTTCGGTAGCTATTTTCAGGGTCCGAGACCGACGCTTGTAGGTGCTAATCCTTCAAGAGAAATGGATGGAGTTCCAAGAAACGTGGACCCTTCCGGAGTGTGAGCTTTCGCGCGGTGACAGCATGGAGATATGCGCGGAAAGACTCGCGGGCGCATTGGTGCTGGGCGGCCGTCCGGTGAACCCAGTTAGTGTCCTCACCGCCAGTCGAGGGAAGAAGATGCCGGGTGTCACGGCCGTTCACCTAGTCAGCGCACCGCGTGACTCTGAGTGTCGAACAAGCGGTGGCGAGGCACAAGTTTACTGGGCGGATGTTCAACACTTGCCGACCATGTTGGGTGCGTATGAATCTCATATATCCACGGCATTGACGCAGCTGTCTCGGAGCCCGCGTGATGTCGCGATCTTGATTCAAAGTCCCTACTTCACAATCACCGAACTCAGAGAGGCCATGGACGTTATCAGGGGCCTCGTAGGAGTCGATAGGCCCATCGACAAGCGTAATTTTCGCCGTCAACTTGATCAGGTCGACTGGCTTTTCGACACCGGACGGATGTCGAACAATGTCGCGTTCCGCCCAGCGAAACTATACCAGGTTGCAAGCGTGAATTCTGAATCAAACGAGCGTTGATCTACTGCCGGTTTGGTTGGAGGGCACTGGCGAAAGGTATTCGCTCATGCCCCTTGTCAAACGCGGAAACTCACGTTTTTGGTACGCACAGTTTCAGATCGACAACCAGACTTACATCCGATCGACACGGACCACGGACCGCAAGGTCGCTGAGAAGATTGAAACGCAACTTCGCGCTGAAGCTCACGCTGAAGGAGTGATGGGGAAGAAGAAGCAGATCACGTTGGATCAAGCGATCAGCAAGCTGATCGCGTCCAAGCAGGGGACCCCAAATCACCATAACCTTGTTTCGCATCGGAGAACGGTATTGGCGATCCTTCCCGGATCAAGACCGCTCTCGTCATTCCGCTCAGATGACCTTGAATCGTTCAAGCGCAAGAGGATCGACGAGGGACGCTCCCCTCAAACAATCAAGCACGGACTGAACCTGATCATGGGAGCGATCCGGTTCGCCAAGCGATCTGGGTTCGATGTTCCTGATCTCTATGCTCCCTCTGTCAAGCTTGGGAATGGAAAGCTTCGATAC
>JBAVVE010000069.1:0-6589 GCA_049697135.1 Bathyarchaeia archaeon
CCACGGGCAGACGAGATTCAAGAGCTCAAGGGAGGCACAACGACCGAAGCCATCATCAAAGGCAAGAAATACAAAGGCGCCATCGTCGTCGAGCCCCGTACAGGCGTTCATTTCAACGTCTCCGTTCTTGACTTCGCTTCTCTCTACCCTTCAATAATCAGAAACTGGAACCTAGGCTACGAGACCGTACGCTGCCCTCACACTGACGAGGAGTGCAGGCAGAATCTAATCCCCGGAACGTCACATTGGGTCTGCAAGAAAACGCGGGCTCTTGAGAGCCTCTTGATTGGCTCATTGAGAGATATACGAGTGAACTGGTACAAGCCCCGTTCCAAGGACGCATCCCTACCCAAAACCCAGCTGAGTTGGTACAAGGTCGTCTCAGATGCACTAAAGGTCGTACTGAACGCGAGCTACGGAGTCTTTGGAGCCGACCGATTCGCATTGTACTGCCCACCAGTCGCCGAAGCAACCGCAGCGATAGGAAGATACGCGATCTCACAGACCCTGGAGACGGCCCGACAACTCGGGATCGAAGTGCTATACGGTGACACCGACTCACTCTTCATAGAAAGCCCAGACCCACAGATCCTCAAGAAACTAGTAGACTGGTCGAAGTCATCCCTGCATATGGAACTGGAGGTCGACAAGAACTACCGCTATCTTGCCTTGAGTTCCAGAAAGAAGAACTACCTCGGTGTCAAGCCTGACGGGAGTGTTGACATCAAGGGTCTAACAGGAAAGAAGCGGCACATACCGGAATTCCTATCCAGAGCTTTCTACGAGATGGTCCGAATCCTCAGCGACGTGAAGTCACCTGAGGAATTCGAGAACTCGAAGGCAAGGATAACCGAGATTGTAAAGGGATGCTATCTCAAGCTGCGAAACCGAGAATACACGGTCGACGAGCTGGCGTTCTCAGTGATGATGGGCCGCGAAACCGGAAGATACACAAAGACTACTCCTCAACATGTGAAAGCGGCAAAGCAGCTTGAAGGCAGAGGGTTCGAGATCAAGTCAGGAGAACTGATTGCATTTGTCAAAGTGATCGGGGGACAGGGTGTAAAACCCGTGCAGCTGGCAAAGGTGGATGAGATTGATATTCAGAAATACATGGAGTATCTGCGCTCAACCTTTGAACAGGTGATCGACGCGCTCGGGATTGAGTTTGAAGACCTCATCGGAGTCAAGAAGCTCGAATCCTTCTTCTCAGATGGAGAGTGAAGCAACGATCAAGGCATGAAGAGACCTTGAAGAGTCCTCTCACGATACTCGGGCTGAGACATGTTCCAACGGTCGAGCCGGGAGACAACCTTGGGAGAGCAATAGTCTATGCAGCAACCAGGCAGCATGCCAGACTCAGGGTCGGCGACGTCATTGTCGTGACGCAAAAGATCGTCTCGAAGGTCGAGAGACGATTTGTCTCGCTTCGTGACATCAAGCCTTCCGATAGGGCGAAGAAACTTGCGAGGTCCATGAGAAAGGACCCCCGGCATGTTGAGGTCATATTGCGCGAAACGAAGCGCATAGTGAGGCGCCGCGGTGACCATCTGATAGTTCAAACTCGACATGGCTTGGTGTGTGCCAATGCGGGTGTCGACAGATCGAATGTCCAGGGTCACGACGTGGTCTCTCTCCTGCCGAGAGATCCTAACAGATCTGCGCAACGGATTCGAACGCAAATCAAGAATATCACAGGCAGGGATGTCGCGGTGATAGTGTCAGACACATTCGGTAGACCTTGGAGGATGGGGCAGACTAACGTCGCTATTGGTCTCTCGGGCATGCGACCATGGACAGACTATCGAGGAACGAAAGACATGTTCGGATACAGACTCTCAGTGACACTCATGGCGGTCGCAGATGAGCTTGCAAGTGCAGCCGAACTCGTAATGGGCAAGGCAGATCGTGTTCCTGTCGCTGTCATCCGAGGATACCCATATCATGCCGGCCGCGGAAGTGCACGACAGTTGATCAGACCTGCAAGGCAAGATCTATTCCGTTAGGAACCCACTTCCTTGCTCGAAAGGATCAATTCCTATTCTCCTGCGTAGGTGTGGCACGAGGCAATAGGAGTGTCCTGCAATAGTGGATGGTAATCCTTGGGAGGACATGAACCACGGCAGACTTAACTACCGCTGCGCTTCTGTCTTCGCTCTCGCTTAGGTGCTATTCTTGGATTCGATAAAGCCCCCTGTACCAGTGGAGGTCAGTGATATTCTCAACTTCTCAAGGCTTGCACTTGCTCTTACAGAAGGCTCGCAGGTTCTGTGGCACTTCAAGCACAAGGGTAGGCATGTGCTCGGAATGTTCACTGCATACATGTACTGGGAGGGTGATCTGCCGATACTGGCCTACACATACACCGATTCCCCTCCCAAACCATTCCTAGCCTACAAATGCGACTCTCCGAAAGGGGAGGAGTGGATGTTCACAGACGACGCTGATGACAGCAGATATAGGTACGGTTCGTTCGTTGAGGTGAAGAGCCTGCCAGGGAAGTTCCTCGAATGCTTGGATGGTCAGTTTCCATCCCCGCCTGCACCGATGTTGGTTGAAGTGGAGAGCATCAATTCGATCATGCGAACACTTGTTCCACTGTCAATGCGTGAGGGCACCGTCTTTCCTCTGTGGCATTTCGTTCGTGACGGCAAGCACATAGTCGGGACGTGCATACCGTTTGAGCACTACTATGAAGCAGATGCGCTCCCAGTCTTCTTCTACGTGATCCAGGAAAAGCCGCCTCCGTCAGCATTCGTGAAGTACATAGCGTCAAAACCGACTGGAGAGAAGATCGACTACACTAGCAACACAACAGACGCGAAAGGCTTCTACGCAAAGATAGTGGACGTGAAGGATTTTCCTATATTCCCGTAGACATTCAGTAGAATTCTAGAACGGGTCAGGCCATACCTTATCTACTCACGCGGAGACGACATCAGACGGAGCTCTATTGAACTTGGGTTTCAAGCAATCCATTGAGGCTGCGACAACCCGGAACAAGTCGCCTATTGTGTTAGCTCTTGACGTAACTCGCGAAGACAGGGGCGACCTATTCAAGCACAGCATGAAACTGATCGACTCAGTATCACCGTTCCTGTGTGCCGTGAAGATCAACCACCAGCTAGTCCTTCCTCTCGGGTTGCATGATAACGTGGCCAAGTTGATAGATGGGATTCATAGGCATGGCATCCCCGCGATAATGGATGCGAAGATCAACGATATCGGTCACACTAACGAGTTCATCGCTTCCGAGTATTTCTCAGCGGGGTTCGATGCCGTCATAGCCAACCCGTTCGTCGGATACAAGGACGGCTTGGAACCTGTCCTTCGACTTGCGAAGTCAAAGGAAAGAGGAGTGCTCTTGCTTGTGCATATGAGCCACAAGGGAGCAATCGAAGGTTACGGTCAGTCTGTCTTGGATGAAAGGACAGGAGAGAGGAGATCCCAGTTTGAGGTGTTCGCAGAAAAGGCCCTTCAGTGGGGAGCAGATGGGGTCATAGTCGGAGCAACTTTTCCGGAGACCATCGCGAAAGTCTATGCGATTCTTGGTAGGTCGATTCCGATATTCTCCCCAGGAGTGGGAGTCCAAGGCGGAAGTCTCGGCGGTGCCCTTGCTGCAGGCGCGAAGTATGTTATCGTTGGCAGATCCATATACGAGAGCGACGATCCGGCAAGATCGGCGGAAGACCTCCGTAGGTCTATTGCCACAGTGGGCTAGGTTTCTTCAGTCCTCCAGAGTTCCTTCTTCAGCATGTCACGCACGGCAGCTCTTATGGCCGCGCTTCTGCTCTGGTACATTCCTGCCTTGACGAGCTGGTCCAAGCCTTCGAGTATGGCTTCAGGGAGCTTGACCGTCACTAACTTCAAAACCGTGAGCTCCGTCGAGCAAGTCCTATTCCGGCGGATGTGATATGACTCTTTCCCATGACCTCGGCGCTCTACGGAAAGATTTTATTGAACACGATTTGCTCTCAGAGCCAAGTGATTGCATTGGGCGGAGCGAAAAAGAAGAACTTGGCACAGGTAGAGAAGACGCAGGTTCAACAGGACAAGAAAGCGGAGCCCACGAAGAAATCCAAAGGCAAGCCACCCGCAGAGAAGAAGGCGCGTGGTGTTGATCTTCCAAATCTGGAGGATACGAAGTTCCTATCTGAGCTCTCCAAGATGGGGGCGATCACTCCGTATGCGCTCGCCTCACAATACAATCTACGGATAAGCGTCGCCAAAGACATGCTTGAGGAACTGGAGAGAAAGCGTTTGGTCACCGCCGTTGGTGGAAACGCCAGGATACGCATCTATCGAATGGCAGCAGCTTAGGCTCTCTCTAATCGGATCTTGGCCCCAGTCGCCAGATCCTTGAAAATCTCGATTCCGCTCTTCACCGCGCCGATGACATTAACTGGACTATACGGCTGAGTATCACCATAGAAGACGCAAACCGCAGACCCCATCGGCCAAAAGGCAACAGTTCCGGGATCGACCTTGGATTTTGCTTTCTCAAGTCCCATTGTGATTCCTGCTTCGAAGTAGACCTCCTCCTTCCACCGAGCCACTCTCCCCTCAACGGGTAATCTTCTCAGGAGGGCGTCCGTAGTCTTCGGTGCATGGAATCGTATCAGCTCCGCATCGGCTCGTTTTCCGCCCTCAAGTACAAAACGTACCGGTACGCGTGAGACACTGCTTGCCATACCCTTTCAGGTTCTGCCAACCCTAGAACAGATATAGGCTTGATGTATGGGGTAGGTTTCGCCCCGTAGCGAGGGTCAACATTGGCACGCAGAATCAGGACGATCATAATGGGCGCAGCTGGAAGGGACTTTCACAACTTCAACGTAGTCTTCAGAAAGCAAGCAGAATATGAAGTGGTGGCCTTCACTGCTTCTCAGATACCTGGGATTGAGCAGAGGATCTATCCCTCTGTCCTTGCAGGGCCGCTTTACCCGAAAGGAATCCAGATCCTGCCGGAGGATCAACTTCCTGTATTGATCAAAGAGAAGGAAGTTGACCTTGTCATCCTCGCATACAGTGATCTGTCGTATGAGGATGTCATGCACAAGGCCTCTGTGGTAGGATCCAAAGGGGCGGACTTCATGCTTATGGGCCCCAAGAGTACGATGTTGAAAGCCAGAGTTCCTGTGGTGTCTGTCTGCGCGGTCAGAACTGGGGCAGGAAAGACCACGGTTTCCAGAGCCGTTACCCGGGTGCTGAAGGCGCATGGAAAGAGAGTGATTGCGGTCCGCCACCCTATGCCATATGGCGACTTGGCGTCAGAGGCGGTACAGAGATTCGCAACGTACGAGGATATGGAAACACAGCAATGCACGATCGAGGAGCGGGAAGAGTACGAGCCTCACATCGACGACGGGAACGTAGTCTACGCCGGTGTGGACTATGAAAAGATACTCCGGGCGGCCGAAAAAGAGGCTGACGTGGTCCTATGGGATGGGGGTAACAATGATCTGCCATTCTACCAGCCAGACCTCAACATAGTCGTCGCGGATCCACACAGAGCTGGGAACGAACTGTCATACTACCCTGGGGAAACCAACGTACGGATGGCTGACATCGTAGTCATCAACAAGGTCGACAGTGCTCCTCCAGAAAGCGTGCAACAGGTACGAGAAAACGTTAAGCAGCTAAACCCGTCTGCAACAATAGTAGAAGCTGCATCTGCGATACACGTCGATGAGCCCTCTCTCATCAAGGGAAAGTCGGTTCTGGTAGTGGAGGACGGTCCAACAGTAACTCACGGGCAGATGAGCGAATCAGTCGGAGCGATTGCAGCCCGCCAGTATGGGGCGCGTGAGTTGGTGAACCCGAGGCCATTTGCCGTGGGCTCGATTAAGAGAACCTATGAGAAGTACCCTCACATTGGTTTCGTTCTGCCCGCAATGGGATACGGAACCAAACAGATCAAAGAGCTCGAGCAGACAATCGAGAAGGCACCATGCGATTCCGTGGTCCTTGGGACCCCGATCGATATTCGTCGAATAATGAGAATGACAAAACCTGCCGCGCGGGTTCGATATGAGATTCGCGAGGTCACAAAGCCTACTCTTGAAGAGCTCTTGGGCAAGTTCCTGAAATGAAAGGCCTCGCCGCAGAGTGCGTGAATGGCTCCTAGACTGCTCGCTTGACTGAGTCAGTAATGAACTGAAGTTCGGTTTGCCTCAGTTGTGGGTGAACCGGGAGCGAGAATACCTGACGACACGCTCTCTCTGTCTCAGGCAGGGCGCTCCTTCGCGTCGATTGTAGATCTCGATAGTAAGGTAGCATATGAACAGGTGACTCGTAGTATACAGCAGCGCCAATGTTCCTTGACCGTAGCTTCTCAACCAGCTTGTTCCGTTTCCCCGCGTTGGCACCCCGGAGTCGTGGCGAAAAGAGATACCATGCATGCTTTCTACCCGCTGGTTCTTTCGGCATCACCAGTTTGCCCAGCACGCTCAACTTCTCAGTCAGGTATTCCGCGTTTTTTCTGCGTTCTTCCAAGAAACCTGGCAGTTTCTTCAGCTGAACGATTCCTAGGGCTCCCGCGATCTCTGGCATGTGATAGTTGTGGCCTTGCCTTGAAACCCAGTATGGT
>JBAVVE010000070.1:0-2714 GCA_049697135.1 Bathyarchaeia archaeon
GCCTACACCTATGAAGCCTGGATCTACCCAACCCACAGAGAATTCGTGAACTACTGGAACTACGAACGTCCACACCAAGGAATAGGCTATCTATACCCCGCAGACGTATACTTCAGAGACCTGACACATCACAGTGGATAGAACAATCAATTCCAGCTAGGTATAGCCTGATACGTTCGCACCTCAAATGACAAGGCAGATTTTGATCGCTCCAAGGCGCACATCTGGCAGGCAGGACCGCATTTGGTCGCAAACCTGAAGACACGAATTCACTTGGTCCAGACAGCCTCGTCGAGGAGGCCCGACATCCTTCATATAATTGACAGAGTTGGTATGAACTTCAGAAGAGATGATTATGGGCTCGGAGGAAGTGCCTCCTACTGGTGTAACCTGCGACCGGGCTGATCGCTTGCCAATGGAACTGAAGACTGACATGGGATCACTCTGGACTGGATGTGACAGATTCGCGAACGATTATCCGGAAACTCGACGTTAGAAGAATGAACCGCTATCTTGCGGACATGTGTTCTCTCGACAGAAAGATCTTCGGCCGAACCGCGTGGAAGGAGCACAACTTCAGACGCCCCCTTTCAAAAAAGTTCGAACTCAGCAGTGTAGCGATCCACAGGAAGAAAGCGATCGGATACTTGGTGGCCTCAGAATATGGCGGCAAGTACGTTCATGTGCATAGACTCGCAGTCGATTCTCATTTCAGGAATAAACGCATAGGCGCCCGCCTACTATCAAGACTCGAACGTGCCTGTTCTGGCACGAACATAGTGAGTGTCACACTGGAATCCCTTCGCAGCAGACGTGATGCGAACAGTTTCTATGAGCACATGAAGTTCGTGAGAATAAGCGCACAGGAACTCGCAGAATACCTCAAGGAGAAGCACAAGACCAGATTCAGGCACAGGTACTTTGGGCTTACTCCCACGGGCGAAGTATTGGTCTACAAGAAATCGCAGAATAAGAATATCACAAATAGGACGTCGTGAACGATTAAGAGAAGGCTATCGGACTAGCGAAAGACGATTATCCCCCTGAAATGCCCCCAAGTGGTCAGACAATAGGAAACAACGCATAGTTCAGAGGCAGGGGATCTGCGGACCTGGTAGTTTGAGACTCCGCAACGCAGATAAGTTGAGTTTGCCACCAACGCCCCGCCTGAACAGCGAGGAGGATCTGTGATGTATGCTTGGTAACCTGAGCCGCTTCGACATTAAGACGTACGAGAGGTTCCTCATTTTCCTGAAGAAACGGTACAGGATTATCCCATTTCGTCGCTTCTCAGCGAATTGTTCGTCGTTTTTGATTCTCCGACACGATGTGGAGATGTCTCTCAAAGTGGCGCTCGAGATGGCGACACTTGAAAGAGCATTAGGCATATCATCGACGTATTTCTTCCATCTTTCAAATCATTTCTACAACCTAAACAATCCGGATGACCTAAGCCTGCTAAGAAGAATCTCAGCAATGGGCCATGAGATAGGTATCCACTATGACATTGAAAGATACAGAAGCTACAACCGTCCACTACGACAGACGTTCTTGACCGAAGCACGGACCCTAGGCCAGCTCGTTGGACACAAGGTACGTAGCTGTGCACTTCACAATCGATCACTCTGTCGTTCAGACCCGATGGTAAGAATCCCCGGATACCTGAACGCATATTCCTTCAACAGAGAATACAACGTATTCTATGTTTCCGACTCTTGCAGGGCGTGGCACATTTCCGATGCTCACACCCTTATCGCTCAGAAACCACCACGAGTCCAACTCCTGATTCACCCATTCCATTGGATACCAGAAGCGACCGATCGTTACTCCCAGCTGGATAGATTGTTTGAGTACTTCGAAAGACGGTATCGCAAGTACAAGCATGAATGGAAGGATCTGTGGCGAAGTGTGCCTCACGTCCGCCAATATGATAAGGAAATCAGGAGCCGGCGAGCCCTGCTGAACTTCAGTTATGACTAGGATTCCACGTACAATCACATCATGAAATGTCTATTAGCAGCAAAGATCCAGTTGGAGATAGGACCTCAGTTGTGACTTCAATGCACAGGGCCTCTTTGCTAAGACGCTCTCGCTCCGCATTCTCGTGCAGAGAACTCTGCCGACCAGTTGAGCGACGAATCGCCTAGTAAGAGATTTAAGGCGTGACAGACTCAGTGAAGCGGTCCATGATGTTCGAGTGAGTCTTGCAGAGCCCAAACCCTTGACTGCAAAACGTGGTCGCAAGAACTGGTAGTGACGAACCAAATGAAAAACAAAACCATACTGATCACCGGAGGAGCCGGGTTCATCGGTAGCCACCTCGCTTGGAAATACATCAACGAAGCGAGAACCGTGAAGATACTGGACGACTTCTCGAGCGGGTCAGTGAGCAACATTCGAGGCTTACTGAACTATAGGAATCTGAAACTCATCAAAGGGGATGTGCGAGACAAGTCGGTCGTGGAGAGAGCCGCAGAGGGAGTTGACATAGTCTTCCACTTGGCGGCTCAAGTACACGTCGACAAGTCGATAATCGCACCAAGAGCGACTTTTGAAGTGAACACTCTTGGCACGCTCAATGTCTTGGATGCTGCTCTGGAAAACGAAGTAGAGCTAATGATTTATGCATCTTCGAGCGAGGTCTACGGATCAGCGCTGTACGTCCCAATTGACGAGAAGCATCCACTCAATCCCGCATCACCATATGCTGCAAG
>JBAVVE010000071.1:0-2111 GCA_049697135.1 Bathyarchaeia archaeon
ATACAAGATGGCAGGAATCAAGAACCCACTCAAGGAAATCGACATTGTAGAGATACATGACGCATACGATTCAAGCGAACTTCAGACTTACGAGGACCTGGACTTCTGCAAGAGAGGCGAAGGCAAGACACTCATCAGAGAGGGCCAAACCTACGTCGACGGCGAAATCCCAGTCAACGTAAGTGGTGGGTTGGAAGGGTTTGGTCACCCTGTCGGGTCAACGGCAATCGGGCAAACAGTTGAACTCTTCTGGCAACTGAGACAAGAGATCGGAAAGAAGCACAAAAGCGACGCGACTCAGGTTAAGGGCGCACAAGTCGGCCTCAACCATAGCCACGCAGGCACCGGCACAGCAATCTCTGTCATGATCATGGAGAGGTGAGATGAATGCAGCCTGACAAAGTCATCGAGGAGAAGAAGCCTGACAAGAAATGGGCTGAATGGGGCCGCCTTGGCAGATGGAACGTCGTCGGCTACAAGATCATTGAAGGCAACAAAGGTCACAGGCCTGACAAACTCGAAAGGGCACGCTACATGCTCGTCAACCGGCCATGGGACGTAATGTACGAACACAGCTACGGGCTGGTCTCCAAGTTCTTCGAGGGACTCATGGAGAAGAGACTGTTTGGAACCAAGTGTCCGAAATGCGGAGATGTCTTCTGTCCACCCAGGGCACATTGCTGGAGGAACAAGTGCAAGCTCGTTGAGACGCAGTGGATAGAGATGCCGATGCGTGGCATGCTTCACTCCTTCACTGTTCTTGGCTTTGCTGGCGAGGCGTTTCTGGCCGACCTACCGTTCATACTTGCATATGTTCGGGTTGAAGGAGCGAACACACTGATCGCAGGGCGTCTCGTGGGTATGGAACCAGAGGATGTCGAATGCGATATGAGTGTCGAGATCAGATTCGTTGAGCAGCCAACCGGCACTCCAATGGACATCTTCTTTGTACCCTCAGGTCCACCCTTGGGAAGACGATCCGAGGAAGAGAAAGCACGGATGAGAAAACAACTGGAACCGATACGGAGCTGGGTCAAGGAACGATTCGGGTAAGGTGCTTGGAAGCAGTAGACTCTTGGCAGAAGTTATTAGGCAAGTCAAAACGATCACCTGCTGCATTGGCAAACGACCGTTGACTGAATAGGTGAGAATCACGGCTAAGCCACTCGCAAGCATAGTCTCCGCCGGCGTTACGAAATTCGGCGTAAGAGAAGGACTGTATAATCGAGAGCTGTTCGTCGAAGCCGCTCAGGAAGCATTCCAGAGATGCCCCGACCTCTCGCCCAAGAAAGACATAGACGGACTCTTCGTTGGACAGATGAGTGAGTCATATGAGCATCAAGTGCACGTCGCGCCAATGATTGCTGATTGGCTGGGCCTCCTGCCCATCCCTGCGTTCCGTACTGAAGCGGCTTGCGCATCATCAGGTGTCGCGATGAGATGCGCGATCTACGCGATCCAATCCGGAATGCATGACATAGTTCTTGTTGGGGGCGTCGAGAAGATGACGCACCTTCGGACAGCAGCCGTGACTGAGATACTCGGTATGGCTTCTGACTATCCTTTCGAGCAGTGGCATGGAATCTCATTTCCCGCGATATTTGCTATGATGGCGACAGCCCACATGAACAAGTACGGAACCACACAAGAGCAGCTCGCCAAAGTCGCCGTCAAGAATCATGAGAACGGAGTACTCAACCCGAAGGCACACTTCCAGAAGAGCATAACAATCGACGATGTTCTCAAATCCCGAACAGTTGCCTGGCCACTGAAGCTCTACGATTGTTCACCCATATCTGACGGTGCAAGCTGTCTCGTGCTGACAAAACCAAGACTGGCGCGGAAGTTCACCGACACCCCCGTACATATTGTGGGATCATCTCAGGCACAAGACACTCTCGGCCTCTTCGAAAGAGAGGACATCACGACCATGAACGTCACGAAACTGGCAGCGAAGAAGGCATACGAAATGGCCCGTGTCCGACCTAAGGAAATCGATGTGTCTGAAGTGCACGACTGTTTCACAATCGCGGAGATCATGGCCTACGAGGCCCTGGACTTCTGCAAACCCGGCGAGGGCGGAAAGCTGATTGATGAGGGCGTCACGAGGC
>JBAVVE010000072.1:0-12887 GCA_049697135.1 Bathyarchaeia archaeon
GCAAGCTTCCTGGCAAGCTGCGTGGCAGGTATGGAATAGTAAACGTATGTGCAGCAATGAACCAGCTTCTCGACTTGCTTCTTGACGGCCTCTGTGACTTTGGGGTTGCAGTGGCCTGCATTCACAACGGATATTCCAGCGAAGCAGTCGATGTAGGTCTTCCCATCGAGGTCGGTCACGGTCGCTCCATTTGCGCTGGCTATCACTATGGGCTGAAGGGACTTCACGAATGAGTGCATCACATACTTGTCGTAGTCGTTGATGACTCGTTTTGTCGTTTCTTCCTGCATCTTGGAATCTAGCGATACTGGGCTGGACTCGGGTTAAGGCTTTCTGAGACTGTCGGCTCGCTGCTCTTGTTTCATGACGAGGCGTATTGCTCTAGCTCGTGTACTCTTTCTATGCTCTCACGGGACAGTGTCAGAAGCAACTCACCTGCATCTGCAGATGTGTTCATGACCTTTGGTGAAGCCATGGCGTAGAGTTCGCATACGAGTTTCCCAACGGCTATCGCCTTCTCAAGATTGCTCGCAGTTCTCCCCGCAATGGAAGCATTGATCCGCGCAATCGGCTCAGCCAGCTTCAGATTCGTGATGGGTTCCAGCATGATCTCAACAACGCTTTCGATCCGAGCTCTCCGCATCGACTCAATTCCTCTCAGACTGTTCCTTTCATAGCCAGTTAGGAGGGCCTTGAGGTTGGGATCGTCGGTTTCCTTCTTGATCGCTTCATACAGTTGCCCAAGTTTGCCCTCAACCTCGATGAGTGAGGTCATTAGAGAGCTGAAGGTGTACCTCTCCTCATCGGCCAAGTCGTCTACCACCTTGATGCGATGACTTTCTTGTCTGTGAAGAAGTCCACGCAGTCTATTTGCCCATGGAGGATGCCAAAGAAGGATTCTCTGAAACCTGCGAATGGGAAGAAGGCCATCGGTGCGGCTATTCCTATGTTTATCCCAATGTTTCCCACCTGAGCGCTCCGCCTGAACTCGCGCGCGTTCTTTCCGCTGCTAGTGAATATGCATGCTTCATTTCCGTAGTTCGTCTTCGTGTTGATCATCTCGATGGCATCGTCAAGCTTCTCAGCTCTGATTATGGAAACGACTGGGCCGAATATCTCGTCTCTGGCAATTGTCATGTCTGGGGTTGCATTGTCGAAAACCGTCGGTCCCAGGAAGTATCCTTTGGGGAACTTTTCTACTCTGGCGTTTCTGCCGTCGAGTATCAGCTTCGCTCCTTCGTCTACTCCCTTGTCTATGTAGCTCAAGACGCGTTCCTTGGCTTTCTGGCTCACCAGTGGTCCCATTTCTACAGACTCGTCCAGTCCGTATCCCAGCTTCATTCGCGCGGTTGCCTCGGCGAATTTCTTCTTGAGAGATTCGTACACTTCGCCTACAGCGACCAAGTTTGCACCTGATAGACAGCGTTGCCCTGTATTCCCAAAGAATGAGGGAAGAAGGGTGGGGATCGTTGTGGTCAGGTCTGCGTCGGGCATAACGACTATGTAGTTCTTGGCGCCCGCTTGGCAGAGTGCTCTCTTGCCATGCTCACCCGCGAGTCGGTAAACTGACTTGGCTACAGGGGTCGACCCAACGAATGCGACTCCCCTGATGTCAGGATGTGCAATGAGCGCTTCGTTAACCTCCCTTGCTCCGTGTACCATATTCACAACTCCGGGAGGTATGCCTGCTTCCTCTATCGCTTTGACGCACCATTGCATCGGAAGAGGTGTTATCTCACTTGGTTTCACAACCAATGTGCACCCAAGAACCATCGCTATCGGAATGAACCAAAAAGGCGCAAGAGAGGGAAAATTGAATGGGCCTATCACCGCAAAGGACCCTAATGGTTCACGAACTAGCGTCTCATCCACTCCGGAAGCGATCTGATCAAGGTGTTCACCCTTCGCCAAAGTGTACGCCACAGCGCATCCGGCTTCAACATTCTCAACAAGCCTTCTCGTCTCTCCTCTGGCCTCGTCTATGATCTTGCCGTGATTCTGAGTCGTGATCCTCGAGACGTCTTCGAAGTACTCGTCGAGTTTCTGTTTGAGCCTGAAGACGTATCCTGCTCTTGTGGTGACTGGGAGTCGACTCCACCTTTCGAATGCACTTTGTGCCGATTCGATAGCCTTGTCTATTTCGCCGCTTGTGGCAAATGGGACCTCAGCAATGGTCTGGGCCTTTGCTGGGTTCACCACAGGTTGACCGTGGGCGGATTGCGAATCAACCCATTTTCCACCTATGAAGAGTCTCAGTCTACCGTAGTTGCTTTGGACCTCCTCCAATTCGACCATTTCTGACTAAACTCCGGTTCTGGCAGAGATTGGGAGTCTGACAGTTTTAAGATAGCTGTCGATAGAAGACCCTAGGGTCTTCATTGTCCGGCACAAGTTCGGAAGTGATCTCGCTCGTATCGCCAAGTTTGACTGACGCCCGAGACCTGATCAGTGACGCATTGGCAAAACAGAAAGTTCTGGTCGTTGCAGGCAACTGCACGGTGAACTATGAAGGGAGGGCAGCTTCCAAGCTCACGTGGGGCGAACGGGTTCTAATGATCAAGGCTGATGGTTCGGTGCTTATTCACCGCCGGTCCGGATACGAACCAGTCAACTGGCAGCCTCCGAAATGTCAATTCCGCATTAGCCTAGAAGAGGGAAAGCGTCTTAGCGTCTTGGCAACCCGCCAGAAGCCGAAGGAATCGCTCAGAATCCTCTTCGACGATATCACCGTGCTCTTGGCTCTTTCTCTGACGGATGAAGGCGAATTCGCAATGCACGTAACAGAAGAGCAAATGAAACAAGCGATCATGCGCGATCCGTCTTTGGTCGAGCACGGATTGAAGCTGATCTCCGAAGAGAGAAGGATGGGCGACTCGGGTTTCACTGACGTCTACGCCGAAGATGCGCATGGGCGTCTTGTAGTGGTCGAAATCAAGCGTACCGCTGCGAGCCGGAACGCAGCGCTGCAATTGAACCGCTACGTCGAGACTTTGAGGAAGAGAGTGAATCGTCCAGTCAGGGGCATCCTTGCGGCTCCTGAGCTGAGATCGGGAACTTCGACACTTCTTGCGAAGCTTGGATATGATTTCAAGGCTGTCTCTCCTGTGAGGTGTTTTGAGGTTCTGAAGCCCAGAACTGACGCTCGTCTCAGCGATTTCCTCTGATGACATTCTAATAGAAGTAGGAGCAACAACCGAAGGCTCTATTCATCCCGTGCACCAAGCGTTCCATCTGAAGCTGGCGGTCTACACGTCTACGCAAAACACGTCGCCATCATCTCACAAGATGATTGAGACACTGAGGCGATCCCTCGCGGGGCAGCAGGAGCCCTTTCACTCTGATTCCAAGAAGCCGCGAGGTGCTGTGGCGGTCCTCTTCATGGAACGGGCGGACGATCTATGGCTGCTCATGATTAAGAGAAGAGAGAACCCGCGGGATCCTTGGTCCGGCCAAATGGCCTTCCCGGGAGGCCACGCAGATCCTGAAGATCGGACGCTTCTTGACACAGCCGCAAGGGAGGCCTCGGAGGAGGTCGGAATCAACATACGTAATCAGAGTTATCTTGGATGTCTGCACAACGTGCAGCCAAAGAACATTCCGATGGTGATCGCTCCGTTCCTCCTTCTGCTATCTGAAGAAGTGCATCCTACGACGAGCCGAGAAGCCATGGAGGTTTTGTGGGTCCCAATGTCCTTCCTGTTGAACCCGAAGAGTGTTTCTTCGTTCAGGGCTCCAGTCGGCCGCCGAGAAATATCGATGGGCTGTTACATCTACCTGAATCACCTGATCTGGGGGATGTCATTCAGAATCATACAAGAGATCATCTCGATAATAACTAGAGCCGCGTAAGAGAAAGCAATTCGACAGCAATCTTCATCCAACTGACGAACTCGTTATCTACTGGCTGACCGTATGGTCTGACGGCGTTAGCGTTGAAGTTGTCAGTCATCGGTGCAGGAGGAGTCGGGCAGGTCATCGCCGGTCACCTCGCTAGAGCGGGAGCAGCTGTGAAGGTCGGCGACATTGACCGGTCCAGACTAAGCGAAGTCAAGAAATTATGCTCCGGAAAGGTCACGACGCTTCGGCTGGATGCAGGCAGCCCTCAACATGTCAGACGAATGATCGGCGGATCGGATGTTGTCATCAACGCATCTCATCCGCGGTTCAACAAGCTGATCATGCAGCAGGCATTCAAGAAAAAGGTGAACTACATGGACCTGGCCAGCTATGACCCACCGGCCCTGGCCGCACAGATAGGCCAAGACTCGACATGGAGGAAGCGCGGGCTCATCGCGGTAGTGACGATGGGAGAGGATCCAGGGCTATCCAATATCCTAGCGAGACGGGGGACAGACATGCTTGACCGGGTTAGTGAGGTTCGGGTACGAGACGGAGAAACTTCCACAAGCGAGACCTACCCGTTCGTCGCTCTGTTTGCTCCCGATGTCTTCCTAGAAGAGGCTGCTTCTCCTGCTCACTACTTTGAGGGAGGAGAAATGAGAACGGCTCCTCCAATGTCCGGAAGGGAGATCTACCCATTTCCGCAGCCAATCGGAGAGGTACCGGTCTACAGCATGGATCACGAAGAAGTGCACACACTGCCGCTGTATCTGCCGAAGAAGCCTAACTACGTGGACTTCAAACTCGCTCTCACTGACGACGCGGCCTCAGCCATCAAGCTATTTCGCGGACTTGGTTTGTTGGGACGAAAGCCGTTGCAGGTAGGAAAAGCAAGAGTCAGCCCGATGAGTGTTCTCCTGAATCTGTTGCCTCCACCAGCTAAGATCGCTGGCAAGATACGAGGAAACGCTGGAATCTTGGTGGAGGTCAAGGGGGAATCCGCCGGAGCACGGTACGTGTGCAAACTGTATGCTACAATGTCGCATGACGAGGCGTTCGAAAAATACCGCACAAATGCAACTTCCTATCTGACGGGAACTCCAGCTGTCGTCTGTGCGCTCATGGTGGCCGAAGGACGCATCGAGAACCGCGGCGTCATTGTTCCAGAGTGCTTGAACGCTGAGAGCTTCATCGAGAGGGCGAAAGAGTTCGACGTACGTGTTCAGACCGAGAAGGTCAAACTGAAGAGTCGCTTTTTTGCTTGAATTGCATCTCGTAGACAGATTCAGGTAACTTGGGAATAGGGAAGGGATGAGGGTAAAGTCATGAAAACTCTGGTCCTCGGAGCTTCAGGACAAATCGGAGCTTACACAGTCCAAGACTTGGTTGAGTTCTGCAAGGCGGAAGTCATAGCATCCAGCCGGAAGCTCGCGAACGTGAAGAAAGCCATGGCGGATCTTAGACTCGCCAATCGCGTGAAGATCATGGAGCTTGACGCAGGGAACACTGACAACTTGGCCAAGCTGGTTCAAGCAGAGAGAGTCGACACAGTTGTGAACTGTGCTTGGTACCAAACCAATCTCTCGGTCATGGAAGCATGCTTACGAGCAGGCGCCCACTACACCGACCTCGGCGGGCTCTTCGATACCACCCTGAAACAACTACAACTTCACGAGAAGTGGAAAGACGCTGGAATCAAAGCGACGATCGGTCTTGGCAGCACGCCGGGGCTAACGAACATTGCCGGAGCCGCAGGCGCAGCTAGACTCGACAAAGTTGACGCGATCAACATCTACTGCTCGTGGGGAAGCACTCTACCGACAAAAGAGGCTGGATGGCCTGGATACTCCATACGAACCGTCATGGATGAGTTCACTCAGGAACCAGTCATGTGGCTGAACGGCAGGCATGTCAGGCAACCGATCCTGTCAGGGGAGGCCACTGTGACCATGCAGGATCCAATCGGCAAGATCACTGCGTACTATGTGAAACATTCCGAGCCCGCAACTATGGGAAAATACATAGGTAAAGGTTGTCGCAACGTGACATTCCGGATTGGATTCCCAAGCACCGATTTCGCGACCTTCAAGACGCTGAAGAGCCTAGGATTCGCTGACACTGCGCAGATCGCAGTTGGCGACACACGAGTCTCTCCCATCGACTACTTGACTGCAATGTACCAGAGCGCTGTTTCGAAATCGAGGGGCGAGCGTCCTCCGCGCAGAGAGTACGAGTATGACGCGTTTAGGATAGATGTCCTCGGTCTTCGAAATGAATCTCCGACCACGGTGACGTACCACATAATCACGTGGAACGACCCTAAGAGAGGAATATCCTCAGCACGCGACACAGCTGTCCCTCCGTCGGTAGTCTCACAATGGCAGGCAACCGGAAAGATCAAAGAAGCCGGCGTCTTCCCACCTGAAGCTGTCGTCGACCCAATACCATTCTTCCTTGAAGTTGGCAAGAGAAGAATCAGAGTGGAAGAACATCACACAGAGACACGAAGATTCTACTAGACGCGCTCTTCTCGAAAGTCTTAAGGCAAACCTACGCCTACCATAGGAGGTGATGTTCTTTGAGCAAATCCAGTCGAAGAGACTTCGTCAAGATGGCGGCCACTGGAGTCGTCGGCGCAGCGGTTGGTGCTGTCGCTGGCAACTACTATGGTGCACAAACAGCGGTCACGCAAGAAGCGAGTCTGAGAGCACAGCTCGAGGATTTGAAGAAGAAGATACCCGTGCAACCAGAAAGCGAAGTTAGGGTCTACACATGGAGCGAGTACATAAAGGAGGAACTGATCGACGTCTTCAAAATGAACACAGGAATCAATGTCATATACGACACGTACGAGAGCACAGACGAGATGAGGGCTAAGGTCACTCCTGGACAGAGCGGCTACGATGTCGTCATGATCACCGACTACATGATCCCGGAGTTCGTCGAACTGGAGCTCCTTGCTGAACTGGACAGCAGACTACTGCCGAACACGGTCCATTTGGATGAGAAGTTCAAGAACCCTAGCTACGATCCTGATAACAAGCACTCGATCCCCTACCTTTGGGGCACAACTGGCATCGGGTGGAATTCTGCGAAGGTTACAGACCCAGTCGCGAGCTGGGCTGATGTTTTCGAGCCCGGAAGAGTTCAGAAATACAGCAAGACAGTCACTATGCTCGACGACATGCGGGAGACGATAGGCGCAGCCCTGAAGTATCTGGGCTATTCCCTAAACGACCTCGACGATGGTCATCTAAACGAAGCAAAGCAAGTATTGCTTGCACAGAAGCCGTACCTCGCAAAGTACACGGGAGCGCTTGAGTACATCCCCGGGCTTGCCGCCGAGAGATTCATGATCTCCCACGCATACAACGGCGACGTATTCGTTGCACAAGAGGACAACCCGGACGTGTCATACACGATCCCAGAGCAGGGATGTACCCTCTGGGTCGACAACATGACAGTTCTCAAGAACGCGGCCCACCCCGTCGCTGCACACGCTTGGATCAACTACATCATGGATCCAACAGTGATGGCGACAATATCAAACTCGAGATACTACGCGAACCCCAACAAAGACGCGATTCCCTTCCTGAACACGGACATCGCTGAGGATCCGGCGATCTATCCTCCTCCCGACGTGTACACGAAACTGGAAATCATGAAACCAGTCACGCCCGTAGAGCTTGAGAAGTACCAGAAAGTATGGCTTGACGTAGTCGGATAGCTCTCTAGCAGGCGCGAGGCTAATCTATTATAGTCTCACACCTAGCACCTCCTTTTCGGTACGATATGTTTGAGGTTGAACTGATCGACGTCGTGAAACGTTTCGGTGCGGTAACGGCTGTCGATCATGTCTCTCTCGGCGTGAGAAAGAACGAGTTCTACTCTTTTCTCGGCCCGAGCGGTTGTGGAAAGACCACCACTCTCAGAATCATTGCTGGCTTCGAAGAACCAGACGAGGGAACCCTGAAACTTGGCGATACGGTCGCGAACGATATTCCGCCCTACAAGAGAAACGTGGGAATGGTCTTTCAGCATCTTGCTCTCTTCCCACACATGAGCGTATTCGACAACATAGCGTTCGGACTGAAGATGGCAAAGGCCGGCAAGGACGAGATAAGAAAGAAAGTGGACCGGTCCCTCGAGTTGGTCGGGCTTCCGGATTTCGGAAACAGGAGGATCAATCAGCTGAGCGGTGGACAACAGCAACGAGTCGGCATCGCGAGGGCGATGGTAAAAGAGCCTGAAGTGCTCTTGCTGGACGAGCCGCTTGGACCGCTGGACCTCAAGATCAGGCAGCATATGCAGCTTGAGCTCAAGAGGATTCAGAAACAAGTCGGAACGACGTTCATCTACGTCACACACGATCAAGGGGAAGCTCTGACAATGTCTGACAACATCGCAGTAATCAACGTCGGCAGGGTGGAACAGATTGGTACTCCAAGAGAGATCTACGACAGACCGAAGACACAGTTTGTTGCTAATTTCATCGGCGAAACCAATTTCTTGGATGGAGATCTCAGAGTCTCTGCTGAATTCGAATGCAAGAGCCTGCCTCACGCAGTTTCTGTCGAGGAGGAGTGGCTGGGCGAAGGTGTTCTATCGATTAGACCAGAGAGGGTAAGCATAGGGCCGGACCTCAAAGGACTGGACAACCTATTTGATGCAAGAATCGAAGATTTCGTCTACCAGGGTTCACACGTGTCCGTCTCCGCCCGAGTCGGCGACAATTTGACAATGAAGATTCGGGCAAATCCAACGGTCCCGTTGAAGATCGGCGAGAAAACGCGCATAGGTTGGAACAAGACAGACGCGACGGTGATCAAGCTCGAAAACAGTTGACTCAACGAAGTCGCTTCTCAAGGGAAAGAGGCGTCGGCCTACCCCTGCACTTCTCGCTTCACCGACGGTGGTCTACCTCGCAATCTTCTTCTTCGCCCCTTTTGCCATCGTTGTTCTCTACTCTTTTGGAATGATTGACATACTGAGACAGTTCAGGTTTGAGGCGACGCTTCGCTACTACGTGGATTTCTTCACTTCCGTGGCGCCGCAAGTTTTCGGACGGTCACTACTGACAGCATTTGCAACGACGGTCGCTTGTCTTCTGCTCGGTTATCCAATGTCCTACTATATCGCAGTCAAGAGTGGACGTCGGAAGGAAACGTTGATGCTGCTAGTGATCATTCCATTTTGGGTGAGTTTCCTGCTTCGGACGTACGCCCTCATGACCATCCTCGATGTGAATGGGATCATAAACGTCACGCTGCTCAGCTTGGGCCTGATTTCTCAGCCTTTGAACTTGATGTACAACATGCAGGCTGTGCTGCTCGGAATGATCTACAACTATCTACCGTTCATGATATTGCCCTTGTATGCCTCAATGGAGAAGCTGGATCAGTCGCTCTTGGAGGCGGCCGGTAGTCTAGGCGCGGGACCTACAAGGGCGTTTCTACATGTAACTTTGCCATTGACAATGTCCGGAATAGGCGCTGGATCAATCTTGGTTTTCGTTCCCGCCGTGGGCGAGTTCATAATACCCCAACTGCTCGGGGGAACAGAATCATTCATGATTGGTAACCTCGTTTGGACGCTCTTTCTCAAAGCGCGCAATCTCTGGTTCGGGTCAGCTGTCTCGATAGTCCTGATCGCGCTTGTCATTCTGATAATTGGACTGTATATGAAGTACATCACCAAGGGCGAGGAGATGGCCATATGAGAAGAATCGGAGACAAGATTCTCAAGGGCTACTCTCTTCTCCTCTATGTCTTTCTCTACGCCCCGATACTGATTATGGTCGTCTTC
The DNA here is from genome assembly GCA_049697135.1 of Bathyarchaeia archaeon. Classification (GTDB taxonomy): domain Archaea; phylum Thermoproteota; class Bathyarchaeia; order 40CM-2-53-6; family 40CM-2-53-6; genus CAVPLU01. Next base: position 9,646 of record JBAVVE010000072.1, read on the forward strand.
TCGTTCAATGATTCCCGGCTCCTTGCAATCTGGCGTGGTTTCTCACTCAAATGGTATGACACCCTGCTAGCAGATCCGACTGTCTGGAGGGCCTTCTACAATAGCATCTGGGTAGCTGCGCTAACGACCGTCATATCGATGGTCTTAGGTACAATGGTTGCTTTTGCCATGATCAGGTACAATTTCCGAGGCAAGTCGATCCTAGACAGTGCAATCTACTTCCCAGTGGTTATTCCAGAGATCACAGAAGCACTGTCGCTCTTGCTTTTCTACGTCTTCACTGGAATACCGCTCGGCGCCGCGACAGTGGCTATAGGCCACATTGCCTTCTCGATCTCCTACGCGACGATAGTGATCAGGGCAAGGCTCGTCGGATTCGATCGGTCAGTCGAGGAAGCCGCGAAGTCTCTCGGTGCCAACGAGCTTCGTACGTTCTTCCATGTGACATTGCCGCTGATACTTCCTGGTGTCATAGCCGGCGGGCTTCTCGCTTTCACTGTCTCGTACGATGACTTCGTCAAGACTGCGTTCACGACAGGACCAGGTTTTCAGACTCTCCCCTTGAGGATCTATGCGATGGCAAGCAGAGGAGGTGTCTCGCCTCTTCTCAACGCCTTGGCGACGATAACGCTTGCAGTGTCACTGTGTCTTGCTGTGGTAAGGCTGCGTCTCTCCAAGACCTAGCCGGCTCCGCCGCTCGATTCCTTGAACCGCGAAGACTTATTGGACTAGTCCGAGCATTTCGTCTGGTGATGATCCAGTTGTCTCACGTGTTGGACCAAGAGAAGTCGAGATTCGCATCAAAGACCGGCAGGTCAAGCGAAGTCTTCAAAGCAAGCAAGGTTCAAACCCCTTTTGGCGTTCACAGCAACTACAGATACATCGCCCCGTATCCGATCTACTTCCGCAGCGGAAAGGGCAGTAGAATTCGTGATGTCGACGGGAACGAGTACATCGACTTCAACATGGGCTTCGGAGCACTTCTCACGGGGCACGCCCATCCAGTACTGGTTGAAGCGTTGACGAAGAGGATTGCCGAGGGCTCGTTGCTGGGATTCGAATTCGAAGATTCGGCCAAACTCGCGAATCTGCTCTGTCAAAGGTTCGGTCTCCAGATGGTCAGATTCTCAAACACAGGAGCCGAAGCTACCATGCACGCGATCAGGTTCGCCCGCGCCATCACACGGCGAAAGAAGATCCTGAAATTCGAGGGATGCTACCACGGCTCACACGATCAACTTCTGGTGAGTGTGAAGCCTAGCATTGAGAAGGCGGGAGACGCGAGGTTTCCCAACTCTGTTCCTGCTTCTGAAGGTGTTCCGCAGGAGATTCTGCAGAACACGATCGTGGCACCATTCAACGACCTTGAAGCGGTGGAGCAGTTGATGAGGCGCCATCGAGGCGAGGTGGCCACGGTCATACTTGAGCCGATACCAATGAACATGGGATTCGTCCCCCCAGGACGTGGCTTTCTTAAGGGCCTACGCGAAATCTGCGACCACCACGACTCCGTTCTGATCTTTGACGAAATCAAGACCTGTGGCAAATTCTACGGAGGAGCCTCGAAGCACTACGGTGTTGTGCCAGACTTGATGATACTCGGAAAGGCAATAGCTGGTGGCCTTCCACTGTCGGCCATCGGTGGGAAGAGCAAGATAATGGAAAAGATCGCGCCAGGGGTACTCGCGCACGCCGGTACATTCAACTCCAATCCACTCTGTGTCGAGGCTGCGCTGGTATCCCTCGGCAGGATTCTCACTGAGGAAGCCATGAACTATGCTAGCGGGCTGGGAGAGAAACTCGCCCAGGGATGCAGAGAAGTGATCCAGGACGCCAAGCTTCAGGCACGGGTTCAGGCCATAGGCTTGAGCGGCACGATCCTATTTACTGACCGGGAGGTCACCGACTGGAGAAGCTTTCTGCGGTGTAGTGTCGGAAAGTGGTTTAGTTACTACCTGAGCATGCTCAACCGACATGTGATTCCCAGTGGCACAGGTTCCGATGAACAGTGGACAGTTTCGGTTCAGCATACGAAAGGAGATATCGAAGAGAACGTTGAAGCATTCAGGGAAGTCGCAGACATAATCAGGAGATTCGACGAATCGATGCCCGTCGTAGAGGCAATATAGAGACCGGAACCATCGGATTCGCGTAAGGCACTATTCCTCAGCAAAGTCCGATGGGAACCAAGGAACTATCCTGATCGATGGATCCCTGAGATTGTTCAGTATCGCCGCGTTGAGCAGTAGCGGCGTAATCGACTCCACCAATTTTGAGTTCGAGAGAGGACCGACGCGTAAAGCCCGGAGGTTCGGAATGTCGTGAATGATCTCTGCAACTGTCTGCAGCGCGTGCTCATCTTGACCACTGACGAGTACGTCAATGTTCAGCACCGAGTCGAGGTCTCCTAAGTAGGAAGCAGGCACAGTCTGAAATGCTGAGACAACGGGAACGCTTCCCACCTCATCAGCCACAAGTTCGGCTGCCGATCTTTCAGATCCAACCTTGCCGCCGGCAACGATCGGAGAATAGGTGAAGAGTCTTCCTTCCTTGGTCATCGGTACAATTGTCGAGATGACTACATGTTGGGAAGTCAGTTTCCCCTCGATCTGTCTCACGGTCTCGATCGCATACCTCGGAGGGAGAGTGAGTACAACAACCTCGACGAGCGGAGGGATGTCGGAGTTCACAACTCCTTTGATACTGCCTTTCATTCCGTTTCCATAGAATCCCCGAGCTACTAATTCGTATTCGCGCGAGACTGCCTCTGCTTTCTCGATTCGCCGGGACCCAAGCCAGATTTTGTGCATGGGTGCCCAGCGCAGTGCCAGTCCTCTGCCCATGCTTCCGGTTCCGCCAACGATTCCTATTCGCAAGATCGGAGATCCTTAGGTAGGTGTGCATGCGCAGGTATTCAACGTGTCTCAGAGACGTAGCTGTTCATGAGTACCATTCTTGTGTCAGGGTGGGTGGTACATTGTACGCGGCAGGTTCCCTGTTCAGTGCCTAGCGTAGACGATGCCGTACAGACTGTGCGAGGTGTCCACGCTAGTCTATCTTCCAGCCGCGCCGTGGATGATCCAGCTGATTCCGTTGATCAGCAGGACAAGCGGGATCAAGAGAAGGACTATCTCAACGGTAAGCCACGGTCGATAGATTGCCACGAACGAGACGATCACTGAGAGGAGCCCGACTATGATGAAGACCGCTCGCATCCAAGCTGGCATGCTTGCTACCGAACC
>JBAVVE010000073.1:0-6533 GCA_049697135.1 Bathyarchaeia archaeon
ACCAACGACCATCCTTCCTCCCTTGAAGAAGGTCCCGATGGCCTGTGACAATTCAAGGACCAACTCAAGCGTTAGGTCCTTGTTGACAATACCTCTGACGCCGTTTGTGCCAAAAAGACGACGTTCATCCAATTCAGATGTCATTCTAGACCACATGTCCTGGGCTGTTGATGTCTTCCGCGACTTCCCTGTGGGGGTGGACATAAACATCTCGCGTGATGTGGACGTTGTCGCGGATGTTCACGTGTCCAGCAATCACTGACCCCCGTTGAATCATGACACCTTTCCCTATTCTGACACTGTTGCCGATGACCGCTCCTTCGATTGAGGAATCACTCCCTATCTCTACGTTGTCGAATACTATCGTGCCCACGACGCTTGCATTCCTGTGAATGTGCACACCGTGACCAATGATCGTTTGAGGGCCTAGGCCCACTCCATCCTCAACCGTCGCGTGGTTACCTATGAGGAGAGGATGGGTCAACTTCGCCGAACCCGAAAGGCTAGCATCTGGTGCCTTGATGATCTTTCCTCTTGTCATACTCTCAAGGCACGCAAAGTTTGCGTTCCGGAAGTCTGAGATATTCCCAATATCAAACCAAGTTCCTGAATGCACATATCCAGAGAGCTTTCCTTCGCTCGCGAGAGCAGGGAAGACCTCGCGTTCGATTATGACCCTTCTGCCCTCCGGGATAAGATCAATCGCCCCAGGTTCCAAAAGGTAGATGCCCGCGTTGACCAACTTGCTCGGGGCATCTGCCAACTTTGGCTTCTCCACAAACTTCGTGATCCTCAAGTGCTCGTCTAATTCGACGGCTCCGAAACGCGTTGGGTCTTCCACTTCATGTAGCGCAATCGTAGCAAGGGCATTGTTGGACTCGTGCAATCTCCTCATTGCATCGAGGTTGATTTCCGCTAGGATATCCCCATTCATCGCGAGTATTCTCTCGCTCCTGTAGTATTGGCGCGCAAGCGCGATGGGCCCTCCAGTTCCTAGAGGGGAGGGCTCAAGAGAGTACCTAATCTTCACTCCATGGTATTCTTCGCCGAAGTATTCTCTGAGTTGGTCCGCAAGATACTTCACGGCAAGGATGACCTCGTCAATGCCGAAAGACGATAGATGTTCAATTGTGTGTTCGAGAATAGGTCTGTCGCACACTTGGAAGAGAAGCTTCGGAAGCGCGTAGCTCAAGGGCCGGAGCCTAGTCGCATACCCTCCGGCTAGGATCAATGCTTTCAGTTCGCAGCACCGCAATCAAGTCATCATGATGAGTGTTCGACTGGAGCACGTGTAGCGAGACGAAGTAGGTTTTGAGAGGAGTCTACACTTTAATCATTCGCTTAAGCCGTCCCTGTGTTACGACCGCGGGCGAGAATCTGCCAGTCTCCTTGAGACGAGGATTGTATCTCTACACTGGATCAGCCCTGGGCCGTGGTTCAACCTCGCTGGAAGGGAGGATCGGTCGTCACCTTAGACGGGTCAAGAAGGAGTTCTGGCACATTGATCGCATCCTTGCGTGCAAACATGCACAGATCGTCTCAGTCGTTTTCGCGAAGACAACCAGAAAAGGAGAGTGCACGGTGAACGCTGCCATTCTTCACAACCCGAACATCAAAGTCCCCTGCAAAGGAGTTGGCTCCTCTGATTGCATGTGCAGCTCTCACCTTTTGGCAGCAAATGATCGTCTTCGGTCAGCAGAGAAAGTCGTGAGATCCTCCTACGCGGGACTGGGGCTCCGCTCGCATATCGCCAGGGATTTCAGAACTGATCGATTCAGTCGCCCTTGAATTCCACCACACAAGGCAGCGCGGAACACTAGTGCAAGGCCGACTCGAACGCTCTGATCAGATCCCCATCAATGGAGACTAGGATGATTTGCCTTAGAGTTGTTCCTTCAGAGAGATGTTGCCTTATGGCTCCAATCATGACTCTCGCAGCGTCCTCTACCGGGACTCCGCCTACCCCGGTTCCCATCCCTGGGATCGCAGCACTTGACAGCCCCAGTTGCTTCGCCACCCCAAGCGCCGCCGTGGTAGCCTTCTCAACATTCATTGTGTCTGTGCTCATTGCGGGTTGGGGCATCGTGGGCGCATGAATCACATACCTCGCTCTGAGTCTTCCGGCAGTCGTGGCGACAGCTTCGCCGACAGATATTGGAGCCCTCTGAATGGCTTCCTTCTCGATTTCCGAGCCACCGGCTCGCTTGATGGCACCGGCCACACCACCACCCATTATCAGTCTGCTATTCGCCGGGTTCACTATCGCGTCTACCTGCACTTGAGTGATGTCGCCGTGCTCAACCATGACGACGCACTCTCCGATCTTGAACTGGACCAACGCTATTCCCTCTGGTGATTGGGTCCCGTAATGGATTACGTTTGTGCAGATGAGATTCCGATCGACCAGGAAACCGGAGATGGCCTACTGTGAGTGACGGTTCAGCAGGGCTCAATCGTTGACGGAGGTTTGGAAGAGACTGCGTATGTGACCCATGTCACATTATCGACTTCATTCGTTATTCTGCCACTAATTCGCGACAGAAGGTCATCAGACAGACGAACCCAATCAGCAGTCATGCCATCGACCGATTCCACAATGCGCACCGTTACAACATGCCCAAGCTTTCGCTCGTCACCAAGAACTCCGACTGCAAGATCGTCTCCGACCATCGCAAAAGCTTGCCAGACTTTGTCGTATATTCCTGCAGCTTTCAGCTCCGCCTCCACTATGTCGCTTGCTTCACGGCAGATCGCAAGCTTCTCTTGAGTGACTTCGCCCAGAATCCTCACTGCTAGTCCCGGTCCCGGGAATGGATGCCGAGCGGTGATAGCTTCTGGAAGCCCCAGACTCGCTGCGACCTTTCGCACTTCATCTTTGTACAAGAATCGCAGTGGTTCGACCAGTTTGAACTCGATCCATTCGGGAAGGCCGGCCACGTTGTGATGTGTCTTGATTCTTGATGCAGGGCTCCCTGTCTGCCCGCTCTCGATCACGTCCGGATACAGCGTGCCTTGAGCGAGCCACTCGAACTCACCGTGCTCTTTGGCAGCTTCTGTGAAGACCTGTGCGAATTCTTCACCGATGATCTTCCTCTTCTCCTCAGGTTCTGAAATTCCTTTCAGTCCTCGAAGGAATCTCTCTGATGCATCTACGTAGATAGTCTTCAGATTCATGCGTTTCAGTATGTCTTTTACCCGTTCCGGTTCTCCCTTTCTAAGCAAGCCATGGTTGACGAATATGCACATCAGTTGATCGCCCACCGCCCTATTGACAAGGGCGGCGGTCGTTGTTGAGTCAACTCCTCCGCTGACCGCGCAGAGAACACGTTCTTTCCCCACCGTTCGTCTGATTTCGGCGATCATCTCGTCCGCAAATGGAGCTATCTTCCATGTTGGTCGGCACTTCGCTATTTCGAACAGGAAGTTCCGGATGATCCCCATCCCCCTTTCGGTATGTACAACCTCGGGGTGGAACTGCACACCAAACAGCAAGCGTTTCTTGTTCTTCACCGCTGCATAACGACTGTATTTTGAGTGAGCTGTGGCTTCGAAACCTTCAGGGAGATCCTTAGCAGAATCGGCGTGGCTCATCCAGCATATGCTCTCGTTGCCGAAACCCTCGAAGAGGTCCGTGCGGTCGTCAAAATGCACATTGGTGCGCCCGTACTCTTGCGTGGACGGACGCTCGATCTTCCCTCCAAGAACATCAACCATCAGCTGGAGTCCGTAGCAGATGCCGAGCACAGGTATGCCGAGGTTGAAGACGTCGGCATGGCATCTAGGTGCGCTCGGGTCGTTGACGCTGGCAGGGCCGCCCGAGAGCACTATGCCCTTGGGTTTCTTCACTCGAATCTGGTCTATCCCTGTGCTCCAAGGGAGGAGTTCGGAGTAGACCTCGCATTCTCGAATGCGTCGGGCGATGAGGTGGGAGTATTGCCCACCGAAGTCCATTACCACGACCGTATCATGCAGCTTGAGCGACACCGTGAACCCCCAGCTGAGAACTAGCCATGTTGTACAGGTTTGCCAAAAAACTTATAGGAAGTGACTCTCGGGCTCTCAACTTCTCGCCTTCCTTGAAGCACAGTACGTGGGACGCGCCTCATGACCCCTCCCGAAGCAAAAGCCTGGGAAGGCCCCTCTGTAGAGGAGAGACGACAAATGAAGCAACAGAAACAGAAGAAGCCTGCTCTCCAAGCTGAGGAGAAGCCTCCGGAACCTCATGACACTGAACTGAAACAGCAAATGGCGGACGAAATCGCCTCTTTGAAGGAACAGCTTAGGCAAGAGCAGGAGGCATCGAAGGAGAATCTCAACAAGCTTCTGTACGCCCAAGCGGACTTCGAGAACTACCGGCGACGCCTCAACCAAGAAGTCGAGTCCAAAATTGACGCCGGAAAGGCAAGGTTGATTCAGAACCTGCTGACTGTCGTTGATGAGTTGGAACTTGCATTGAGGGCAGCGAAGAATGCTGAAAACACAAGTGCCGTTGTAGGCGGCGTTGAGATCGTGCTGAAGAAGTTTCACGACTTACTCGCTGCAGAGGGCTTGTCCGTGATCGAATCCGTCGGAAAGAAGTTTGACCCGACAATGCATGAGGCGGTTGAGCGTGTCCCATGCGACGACAAAGAAGAGGGAACGGTCTTGGAAGAGATTAGGAAGGGTTTCACAATGAAAGGAAGACTGATCAGGCCGAGTATTGTTAAAATCGCGGTTCCGCAGATAGCAGAATCTGATAGTTCAAAAAAGTTTGAGAGTGGATCGAGTTGAGTAGTTCAGGACAAACAGCGAAAGAGAAGATTCTTGGCATAGATCTTGGTACAACCAACTCAGCAGCCGCAATAATGGAAGCTGGACGGCCCACTGTGATTCCCAGTGCCGAAGGGCCAACGATGGCTGGGAAGATGTTTCCATCGGTGGTTGCCTTCACAAAGGACGGGCAGCTTCTGGTTGGTGAACCGGCGAAGAGACAGGCCACCATCAACCCAGATGGAACGATATTTGAGATCAAGCGGAAGATGGGCACAGACTACAAAGTGTCCGTCTTTGGCAAAGAGTATACTCCTCAACAGGTTTCAGCATTCGTTCTCCAGAAGATAAAACGTGATGCAGAGACCTTCCTCGGCGGGTCGGTGAAGAAAGCGGTGATTACTGTCCCAGCTCACTTCAATGACAACCAACGGCAAGCAACGAAAGATGCGGGCGAGATAGCTGGCCTTGAGGTTGTCAGGATTATCAACGAGCCGACGGCCGCTTGCCTTGCTTTTGGGCTAGATAAACTCGGGAAGGAGATGAAGATCCTAGTCTTCAGCTTCGGCGGTGGAACCCATGACGTTACGCTGATGGATTTCGGCGGCGGAGTCTTTCAGGTTCTCGCAACCAGCGGAGACACGAAAACAGGTGGAGCAGACATTGACAACGCAGTTGTTGGGTACCTCATAGAGGAGTTCAAGCGAAAGACAGGGATTGATCTATCCTCTGACAAGATGGCCATGACGCGGCTCAAGGAGGCCGCCGAAAAGGCGAAGATTGAGCTTTCCACACTCGTGACCACTGATCTGGATCTGCCTTTCATAATGCAGGACAAACACCTGCACGAGACGCTCACCCGAGCCAGACTCGAGGAACTAGCTCTCCCCATCGTTCAACGGATCAGCACACCGATCAAACATGTGATCGAAGACGCAAAACTGAGCCTCGCCGACATCAACAAGATAATCCTCATCGGTGGACAGACTCGGATGCCTCTCGTTCGCAAGTTCGTCCAAGACACATTCGGCAAGGCGCCTGAGATGGGAGTCGACCCAATGGAATGTGTCGCAGTAGGCGCAGCGATCCAGGGTGCTGTACTAGCGGGTGAGGTGAAGGATCTCCTGTTACTCGACGTGACTCCTCTCTCACTCGGAGTTGAGACACTCGGAGGAGTCTTCACCAGAGTGATGGAAAAGAACACCACCATCCCAGCCAAACGAACTCAGATCTTCTCGACTGCGGCGGACTTCCAGACGAGTGTGACTATCAATGTACTTCAAGGTGAGCGGGCAATGGCAAGCGACAATGTGTCGCTTGGGATGTTCAATCTCGTCGGGATACCGTCTGCTCCAAGGGGAGTCCCCCAGATCGAAGTGAATTTCGACATTGACGCGAACGGGATACTGAACGTCTCTGCGAAGGATCTTGGAACTGGGAAAGAACAGCGCATCACCATTTCCGCGTCCACAAAACTGTCAGAGCGAGAGAAGGAAGGAATGGTCAAAGAGGCAGAGCAGTTCGCAGAGCAGGACAAGAAGCGGAAAGAAGAGGCAGAAACTCGCAACAATGCAGACTCGTTGATCTACACTACGGAGAAGACCAAGAAAGATCTTGCCGAGAAACTCTCAAAGGATCAAGATGAGGGACTCGACAAGGCCTTGGATGAACTTAGAAAAGCCTTAGCAGGGAAGGATCTCGAACTCATCAAGGCGAAGAGTGAAGCCTTGAGCAAAATCCTCCAAGAAGTGGGGACTGCAGTCTACCAGCAAGTCGCCCAGGAG
>JBAVVE010000074.1:0-2195 GCA_049697135.1 Bathyarchaeia archaeon
GCCTCGTATCATGCACATTCCTTTTGCGGTTTCGCGCTCCTTCGTGATAGTGGCGGACCTGCATTGGCGGACACCTTTTTCTGCCGCGAGAGAATGAGGTCTACATGCAGGAGTACCCGCCAAGGTAGGTGTCTCATGTAATGAAGAGAATTGCCATCAATGGTCTAGGAAGGATTGGGCGACTAGTCCTACGCCAGCATCTGTCTGATCCGCCCGTCGACGTTGAAATAGTTGCGGCGAACGATCTGACTCCACTAGATGAGCTTGCGTACCTCATCCGTTACGATTCCGTACATGGAAGAGCCCCTGTCCCAATAAGATCCGAATCTGATAATCTCCGGATCGGAACCCAGAGACTCACGATGCTACGGGAAGAAGACCCAGCGAAACTTCCTTGGAGGACGCTGGGGGTTGACATCGTACTGGAGTGTACCGGTCGTTTCAGATCGAGAGAAGATTCAGCAAGACATCTCACGGCCGGAGCATCTAAAGTCATAATCAGCGCGCCTTCGGATAGCGCGGACTTGACGGTAGTAATGGGAGTGAACGAGGAAAAGTACGACGCAAAGAAGCATCACGTACTCTCAAGTGCCTCATGCACAACAAACTCGCTTGCCCCAGTAGCCAAAATACTGAACGAAGCTTTCGGAATAGAGTACCTCATGCTCACAACTATCCATGCGTACACCTCCAGCCAAAAGCTAGTGGACATGACGGCCCGCAAGAGGCGGAGAGGCCGCGCCGCCGCGGTTTCTTTGGTACCAACATCAACCGGAGCAGCAGACGCTACTGCTCTCGTCATGCCTGAACTGAAAGGCAAGATGGACGCTATCGCCGTGAGGGTTCCCGTTGCGGATGGATCTCTATCAGATATCGTCGCACATCTGGGGAAAGACGTGTCTGTGGAAAGATTGAACGCGACATTCCGAGAGGCAGCTACTGGAAAGCTCAAGGGCATTCTGGACTATAGCGAGGACGAGATTGTTTCGGTCGACATCATTGGCGATCCTCATTCCGGCATTATCGATGGTCCCTCCACAAGAGTACTCATGAATAGAGCTGCCAAAGTCTTGGTCTGGTATGACAATGAGTACGCCTATGCCAGACGTATGCTTGATCTAGCGTCATACATCGCCAGCAAATAGAGACCGGGCGTCTCAGTTTCCCGTGCGGCCAGAACTGATAAGCTCGATCGAACTTGTGTCTCATCCATACAAGCGGTCTTTTTCATACCCTCGCTACGAGCGTTCCGCATCTCGGACATTTGATCTTGCGGCGTTTCATCTTCGTGAGACGACTTACGATGATGCTTGCTGCGATGACGATGATGAGGTACGCCCAAAGCTGGGCAGAAGTCAGATGCGCGACCGGGATGAAGAAACTCACTGCCAAGAATCCCCAGACCGTGATAGCTACGGCTCTCCAGAAAAGGAACAGGCTCGTCATCTCGTTCAAGAGCCATATGAACGTCACCAGAAAAGCGCTACCAAGAGAAATTGACAACGGCACAGTTGTGAAAAAATTGTAGATGTAGACGGCAAGATCATAGAGAACCTGAAAGATGCCCTCCATTGTTTTCCACCCGCACGTTTGCGCCTATGATTAGTCTATGCTGCACTGTAATATCCGCTCGACTGAGACTATTATGCCCCCCTATTTTGAGGCTCCGTGTAGATCATTGGTGCCCGCCGCCGCACCAGAACCGTCCAAGGGCTGGACCAAGAGCGTTCTGGGACTGCAGACTCGGATGGAGGAAAACCGAATTATCGTGGAGAAAGCAAGGGAAGGCGAAGGCCAGCTTGCCTAGAGGTGAAGGGCATTGACGGCTGAGAATGCTGTGGACGCTCTCGAGAGTAGGGTATGGCGACTGGAAAGACAAATTCAAGCGCTTGAGAAACGGATAGAGAAACTGGAATCGCGATTCGATTCGCGAAAGCAATACACACGCCATGCATTCAGAAAGACGACCGCCGCAGCAAACAGAAGAGCGAGCAGGTAGAAAACTAGTGCCGTCCCTGGAGTCCCAGCAACGTACGTGATAGGGGGAGACTGGATCTTGACCATCAAGGCGTGGCGCATCGTGCCAATCGTAGCCCACGGCGGGCCGCCCGGCGAGACCTAGACTGCTTTTTCCCTCTGCACTGTTTGTCGCCGATTTCGGCTGAGTTCTTGACTCACCAAGACGAGAAATAGTC
>JBAVVE010000075.1:0-5960 GCA_049697135.1 Bathyarchaeia archaeon
CTAACCGAGATCGCTCAACAAGTCAGGCGAGATATTGTTGCAATGATAGCCAGTGCTAGAACGGGACACCTGGGACCTTCTTTGTCCTGCGTGGAGATCTTGGTGTCACTGTATTTTGATCGCATGAATCACAGGTCTGAAGATCCAACTTGGTCAGATCGCGACAGGCTGGTGCTCTGTAAGGGCCACGCGGCTCCCGCTCTGTATGCAACATTGGCGCATGCCGGATACTTCGATCAGGAAACGCTTCTCTCTCTTCGGAAGACTGGGAGCATACTGCAAGGGCATCCTGCACGAGTCACTCCGGGGGTTGACATCTCTACAGGATCGCTCGGGCAGGGGCTCTCGATCGCTAACGGAATGGCTCTCGCTGCAAGACTGGATGGTAAGAACTATCGAGTGTTCGCTCTCACGGGTGATGGCGAATGCGATGAAGGACAGGTCTGGGAGGCAGCGATGACTGCGAGCCATCTAGGCCTTTCGAACGTCACAGCAATCATTGACCGAAACGGTGTCCAATCAGATGATGCAACGGAGAGGATCAAGAAGAAAGAGCCTCTTGACAGGAAGTGGCGATCGTTCGGGTGGCAAGTCCTTGAGATCGATGGTCACAACTTCATACAGATTCATCATTCATTTGACGTGGCAGAATGGACCACTGATCGTCCAACCGTGATTATCGCACGAACCGTCAAGGGCAAGGGGCTATCCTTCCTGGAGGGAGACGCGAACTCTCACAACGCTTCCTTCAGCGAAGAAGATCTAGACTGGGCAATGGACGAGCTTTGCCAACCATAGCCCACATCTAATGAAGGCAGTATACTGAGAGAGGCACCACAATGCCATCATTGAGAAAGGAACTCGGCAAGATTCTCGTAGAACTCGGCAAAGAGCATAAGAATCTCGTCGTCATCACAGGAGACCTCGGAAAATCCACCGGAGTCAGTGCCTTCGAGACATTCGCAGAACGCTATTTCAATCTTGGAATTAGCGAACAAGACCTAATGGGAACTGCTGCCGGTCTCGCCTCGGCGGGAAAAACACCTGTCGTCAGCACATACGCAATATTCCTAGCTGGGCGTGCATGGGAACAGATCAGAAACAGCGTCGCTCGTGATGGCCTGAACGTCAAGATGATCGCCACACACTCAGGCATCTCACCGTCGGCTGATGGCTCCTCACATCAATGCTTCGAAGATATCGCACTCATCAGAACCATCCCCGGGACAACGCTGGTGCTTCCCGCTGACCTATCAGAGATGAGAAGCGTTGTACGCGCCGCCGTCGAGACGACTGGGCCATTCTACATCAGACTCGGCAGAGGCGAGATACCGGAGATCTTTGATGATAGGGACGGATTTCAGGTCGGAAAGGCCAGACGCGTCAGCGATGGACCGGATGTCGGGATTATTGCCGCCGGATTCCTCGTCCCGGAGGCGATCGAGGCCGAAGCATTGTTGAAGAAAGAGGGAATCAGCGCATCCGTAGTCGACATGCACACCGTCAAGCCTGCTGACGTGCGAATGATTGACGAAATTGCAGGAGTGACTGGTGCAATTGTCACCGTTGAGGACCACAACATCCTCGGCGGCCTGGGCAGCACTGTGGCCGAAATCGTTTGCAGAGACAAACCCGTCCCAATTGAGATGGTTGGGATCCATGATAGGTTTGGGGAGTCCGGAGATCTACGCGAACTCATGGAGATTCACGGGCTTACGGCCCATCACATTGCAGACGCGGCAAAGAAAGTCATGAAACTGAAGGAGAACTCAGCCGTGAAAGGAGGCAGGGTCGCTTGATAGCGGTAATCCCAAAAAGGCCGAACAGTCAAAAAGTCGCACAAGCGGTCGACTTCCTACGCAAGAAGGGACTGGAGGCAAGGTCCGTACCTTGGAACGACCAGACTCTGCTCGTGACGCAACACAATCCGGCTTCAACAGATGTGAATGAGCTCAAGGAATCAGGGATTGCTGAAAGAATCGTTCTCCCATCTTCAAAAGCTCAGTTGGCCAGCAGAGAGTTCCAGAACGAGACATCGATAGTTGAAGTTGGAGAAGCGCGTTTTGGAGCGAAGAAGGTCGTAGTCGTAGCTGGCCCATGTTCGGTTGAAGGACGCGAGCAGCTACTGGAAGTTGCACACGCTGTTAAACGATTAGGAGTTACGCTATTGCGAGGAGGCGCTTACAAACCGCGAACCTCACCTTACGAGTTTCAGGGACTCGGGGAAGCGGGCCTCAGACTGCTGGCGGAAGCGCGTGAAGAGACGGGCCTGCCGGTGGTGACTGAGGTGCTCGAGCCCGAGCGAGTGGGTCTTGTCGCCAAGTACGCTGACATGCTCCAAATTGGAGCAAGAAACGTTCAGAATTTTGCTTTGCTCAGGGCTGTCGGAAGATCGAGACTTCCAGTCCTCCTCAAACGTGGAATGATGACTACAATCGACGAATGGTTACAGGCCGCAGAGTACGTTCTCCTAGAGGGAAACCCGAATGTCGTTCTTTGCGAACGCGGAATCCGCACATTCGAAAAAGCGACACGTAACACGCTGGATCTTGCAGCAGTGCCGGTCTTGAGGAATACGACGCATCTCCCTATCCTCGTTGACCCAAGCCACGCTACTGGGAGCAGACTCCTCATAGCGCCTATGGCCAAGGCGGCCATCGCTGCGGGAGCTGACGGTCTCATGATTGAGACCCATCCTACCCCTGAGACTGCCCTTTCCGACTCCCAACAACAATTGGACTTGAGAGAGTTCGCGAGTCTGATGGAAGAGCTTGAAGTCGTCGCCAAGGCAGTCGGTCGCGGAATCCTCTAGGGGATCTGTCCTCTTGAACAGAATCTCAGTATCGCTCGGCGAACGCTCCTACGAGATTATGATAGGAGACAGAATCTTAGGCACGCTCGGGGACACTGCGAAGAGAATTGGGCTAGGATCCAAGGAATTGATCGTCACAAGTGCAGCACTCTGGCCCAGCTATGGGAAAGTTGTGCATGATTCTTTGGCGTCCACTGGTTTTGACGTGTCTGTCGCGATCATGAATGATGAGGAGGAATCCAAGTCACTCCAGACGGTAAACTCGGTCTACGACAATCTGGTGGAGAACGAGTTTGACAGGAGTTCTGGGATAGTCGCGGTCGGCGGAGGCGTAATCGGTGACGTTGCAGGATTCGTAGCAGCCACATTCATGCGGGGAATAAGGTTCATCCAAGTACCTACGACACTGCTTGCCCAAGTGGATAGTAGCATCGGAGGCAAGACCGGAGTAAATCACCCGAAAGGCAAGAATCTCGTTGGCGCCTTTCACCAGCCGGCGCTTGTCTGGACTGATGTCTCAACCCTGCGGACTCTCCCAGCAAGAGAGATTCGCTCTGGTCTAGCTGAGGTCGTAAAGTACGCGATTATTGCTGACCCGGAACTCTTTCACATTCTGGAAACTACAGTCAGCTCGTTCTCCAAAGCTTCGACTGAAACGTTGATCGACATTGTGTCTCGATGCTGTTCGATCAAAGCTAGGATCGTGGAAGAAGATGAGAGGGAGCACGGCGTCAGATCGATCCTGAACTATGGCCACACGGTCGGACACGCACTGGAAGCCCTGACCAATTACGCCTACTACACGCATGGTGAGGCAGTTGCAATCGGCATGACCGGCGTTGCCAGAATATCTTGTGAGGTAGGTGCCACAGGGCAGAAGATGGCCGAGAACCAGGAACGTGTACTCAAGATGGCGGCGCTCCCAACATCGATAGACTGTCCGACCAATCCTAATGAGATTGTCCACCAGCTGAATAGCGACAAGAAGAGGCTGGCTGGGCGCGTCAGATGGGTACTGCCCAAGACCATAGGCGAGGTATTTCTGGCGGATCAGGTTCCGACTGATGTCGTTCTTGACGTTCTGAGACGAATGATCGATTCCAATAAGGGAGAGCATCGATGCGACCGATGATCTGTGTCCCAGTGATGGAAGAAACCGTCAAGAGAACGGTCAGATCCATTCGGGTATTGGAGCGACATCATCCAGATCTCATCGAGATACGATTCGACTCAATGAAATCAGCGGTCTCATTTTCCGAAATTAGAGATGCTACCCAACGTCCTTTGATCGCCACAAATCGAAGTACAAGCCAAGGTGGCCAGTTCTCTGGAATAGAAGAGATGAGGCGGGAGACACTGACGCTCGCGGCCCAAGAAGGATTCGACTATGTGGACATAGAACTCAACACAAAGGACGTTCGCACGACAGTTCGCCAATTCAAGCAGCATGGAGCAAGAGTAATCGTCTCATACCACAACGAAAAGCTCACTCCGGCAGAGGCGAGACTTGCATCCATAGTTGCGAGCGAGAAGCGCGCGGGCGCGGATATCTGCAAGATAGTTGGCACCGCAAAGAGCTATCGCGACAATCTGCGGTGTCTGAAGTTCGTCGACAAGCATGCGAGAAATACAAAGCTCGTCTGTTTTCTCATGGGAAGGCTCGGAATCTCGTCAAGAGTTCTGTCTCCAATTCTCGGAGCCTATTTCACGTTCGCCTCATTCCACGCCGGCCGAGAAACTGCAGCAGGCCAGATCCCGATAGATGAACTGCAAACTCTGTACAAGGAGCTCGGAGTGGCTTGAACGGACTCCCGAAGATCTCGGATATGCCATCGGACTCCTCCAGGATCGATGGGGGAACAAAGGTTTGTGCGGTTATTGGGGACCCTATTGAGCACTCGCTGTCTCCAGCGATTCACAACGCAGCATACAGATCATTGGGTATGGATTTCGTGTACGTTGCATTTCGGGTTGGGAGGAGAGAGCTTGCGCGAGCGATAGAAGGCGTTAGAGGTCTTGGAATAGTAGGTCTGAATGTGACGAGGCCTCACAAGACTAGTGTGATGCATTTTCTGGACACAATCGAGAAGACCGCTCGCGAGATCGGAGCCGTCAATACCCTAGTCAGATCAGGCGGGGGACTTCGAGGATACAACACAGATGGTCAAGCAGCCCTTGAAGTGCTGCGGAAGCTAAGCGGATCGCTGTCAGGCACAAGAGCGGTAATTCTTGGGGCAGGAGGAGCAGCGCGAGCCATCGGCTACTATCTTTCCAGGTCAACTCAGAGCATCTCAATTCTCAACCGTACCCGCGCTAAGGGGTCAAAGCTGGCGGGCGAGATCGCACGATGGAGTGACATCAAATGTCAACCCTATGGGCTCGACAAGGCAAGCCTCCGGAAGGAAGTAGGTCAAAGCGACGTTCTGATCAACACATTGCCTGTCGATGTGGTTCCTCGTTTCGCCTCGACACTGATCCGTGAGGAATTAATCAGAGCGGGAATGATCGTTTTCGATGCCAACTACATTCACAAAAGCGACTTCCTCAGCGACGCTGAAGCCGCGGGAGCTAGAGTCGTCGATGGCCTTGACATGCTAGTCGGTCAGGCAGCTCTCTCCTTCAAACTGTGGACCGGCCGAGACCCTCCGATTGACGTGATGCACAAGGCAGCTCTCAAGGCAAGGCAGGTGCGGACGAAATGAGCGCAGAAGCAACAGCATACGGAGCTGTGACAATAGTGAACGCCATAGCCACTGGAAAAGGGGCTGCCTTCGGAATTGATCTCTGGACGAAAGCCAGAGTGGAATTGACTAACGACGGGATCATCGAAACGCGAATCCTCAACGATGAGAAAGAGAAGACGCTCCTTACTGAGAAATGCGTTCGAGCAGTGTTCGAGCGTTTCGGAGAACGGAAAATCGGCGCTAGAGTTGAAACGGAGTCTAACATCCCGATCGCGAGAGGTCTGAAGAGCAGCAGTGTAGCAGGCAATGCAATCACTCTTGCTACATTGGCCGCACTCCAGAAACGCCTAGAGCCATGCGAGATTCTGAACCTAGTAGCAGATGCAAGCTTGGAAGCAAACGTCAGTGTGACCGGTGCATTCGATGACGCCGCGGCGTCGCTATACGGAAACGTTGTCGTGACC
>JBAVVE010000076.1:0-9835 GCA_049697135.1 Bathyarchaeia archaeon
GCCGTGGACGCTGTCCTCATGCTCAGGAACTCCTTCATCAAAGACCTTGAGATTGACGACATAACCATAGGGTCAGAAGAAGTCACGCGGCTAGACGGATCCCGAGGAAGCATTTCGACGATAGAGATCCTGCTCGTGAGATAGAGAGATCGTATCGGCAGGTTGTAGGCGTTTTCGCAAACCCTTTTTTGAGTCGATCCACGTAGCATCGACGCTGTTGGTGGAGCTGGAATGAGCGGGAAAGCGAAGTATCCGAAGATCGTAGTTACACCCCCCGGACCTAAGGCACGCGAACTCGTTCGCGAGGATGAATCCTACATCTCCAAATCGATGGTGAGATGGTATCCACTCGTAGCCGAATCTGGATCCGGATGCATCGTCAAGGATGTTGACGGAAACGAATTTATCGACTTCAACTCTGGACTGGGGGTTCTCAATGTGGGCCATTGTCACCCCAAAGTCGTCAGCGCAATCACTGAACAAGCCAAGAAGCTGATACACTACTCATACACGGACTTCTACTACCAACCAATAGTTGACCTGTCCAGGGAACTCACAAAGATCACACCTGGCTCATTCTCTAAAACCGTGTTCTTCTGCAACAGCGGCGCTGAGGCAATCGAAGCAGCAATGAAGATGGCAAAGTGGCACACTCGAAACAACCTCTTCCTAGCCTATACCGGATCATTTCACGGACGAACCCTCGGAGCCGTTAGCCTGACCGGGAGCAAGCCCGTGCAACGGAGACACTTCTTTCCACTCGTCCCAGGAGTCACACATGTTCCATACCCCTACTGTTACCGGTGTCCATTTCATCTATCGTATCCCGAATGCCACCTCTGGTGTGCTGACTTCATCGAAGAGGAAGTGCTCAGCAAATACATCCCGCCTGAGAACGTTGCTGCCATGTTTGTGGAGGCCATTCAAGGCGAAGGTGGCTATGTCGTTCCACCTGACGACTACTTTGCCAGACTAAGAAAAATCCTTGACAAGCACGACATAATCATGATTGACGACGAAGTGCAGTCGGGCATTGGAAGAACAGGCAAATGGTTTGCAATCGAGCATTTCGACATCGTTCCGGATGCCGTGTGTGTCGCGAAAGCCATCGGATCCGGCCTTCCAATTGGCGCACTCATCAGCAAGAGTGAACTCATGGATTGGGAGGGCGGATCACACGCGAGCACCTTCGGAGGAAACCCAGTCGCCTGTGTCGCCGGTGTCGCTGTGATTGACGTTATCCGTGAGGAACGGCTCCTCGAAAACGCAGCCAAACAGGGCGCACACCTATTGACGCGCCTCAAAGAGATGCAACGTAAGTATCCAATCATAGGTGACGTACGCGGCAAAGGACTCATGGCAGGTGCTGAGATCGTCAAGGACCCCGAGACCAAACAACCCAACCCTGAGATGGTTGAAGAGATCATGATGAAGTGCTTCAAGAGAGGACTCGCAATCATAACTGCAGGCAAATCCACGATGCGTTTCGTGCCACCACTAATAATCACCCGTGAACTATTGGACTCCGGCCTCGACGTGTTCGAAGGCGTAGTGAAGGAACTAGCTGGTTCAGCGAAGTAAAGCCCGGACGAATAGGCGAGCCGTTTCAGCCATGCGCCAACGGTTCCTAGCTTCCAATATCGTTCATTACTACCGTCGATAGGTCACCATCTCACAGGCCGTTGTGTGGAATGGCAAAAAGGCGCCACTCGCTCGCTTCGCAGAAACAAATCCTAGCAAAGATACTGCGCCGGTTTCCTGTGCGAAACTGGGCTGGATCCGCATCGCCGTTTCAGGTCCTTGTCGGAACCATTCTGTCACAGAACACGAATGACTTGAACAGAGATAAAGCGATGAGCAGGCTCACGGAACGATTCCATATCACACCGCAGGTTCTCTCGGAGGCTCCCATCGACGAACTGGTCGAGTGCATCAGACCTGCCGGGCTATACAGAGCAAAGGCGCCAAGAATCAAGGAAGTCTCGAGGATTCTTCTTGATCAGTTCTCAGGCGACCTGAATTCTATACTCAAGAGGGAACCTGCCGAAGCCAGAGCGATGCTACTGGAGCTGCCTGGAGTCGGATACAAGACAGCGGACATTCTCCTCGCATTCGTCGCAGGTCATCCGACCATCCCAGTCGACACCCATGTGACCAGAGTCACCAAGAGACTGGGAATCGCTCGAAAGAAAGCAAACTACGAAGAGATCCGACTCGCGCTTGAAAGGCTCGTACCTGCGAATCGCAGAGTGAGAATGCATCTTTCTCTCATTCGATTTGGACGTGACGTCTGCAAAGCTCCGAAGCCGCTCTGTCCCAGGTGTCTAGTCAAGCGAACTTGCCCAAGCGCTATTACTCGTGTCAGAAGCAGACGCGTGATAGTTTAGCTGCGGCACATCCAATCGATGTCCATTTGGCCACTATATTATGGCAAATGCGTCATTCTGTAGTAACGTGGCTAGCAAGCAATATACCATTATATGCGGTCATAGCTGTGGGCTTCACTTGAGAACGCGAGAGATCACCGGCACAGCAATCCTAGGCGCGCTGGTTGTGGTCTTCGACTATGTGCTGAAGTTCGCAGGCATCAAGATCCCATTTCCATTCTTTCCAGTTCTGAAGTTCGACCTAGACGGCATTCCAATAGTCCTCTCGCTATTGTTGTACGGCCCGTACTCCGCTTTGACAACATGTTTCGTAGCTTTCGTGGCTATACTCGCTCGGAGTGGCGATGCGTTAGGTGCGTCAATGAAAGCCGTAGCTGAGTTCGGAACCGTCGTAGGAATGATCCCCTTCTACAAGTTGAATCCAAGTCGGCTGAGAGGAATATCCGCCGTTTCAGGCGTGGCAGTTAGGATTGTCATAATGGTCGCCGCTACTCTGGCCGTCTGGCCTCTTCTATTCAAATCGCAGAATGCTGCCCTTGCATTCGTGCCGTTCTCGGCAGTATTCAACGCGGTTGCAGGTGTGATCAGTATCTCGGGCGGATTCCTAATCTATGAGGCTTTGAGCAAGAGGGCTCCGGCTCTTCTGCCGAACGCACACAAGCTCGACAGGCAAGACCACTGACAGCCCACCCGTCCTCGGGACAACTGACTAGGTTCCGAACTGTGTCGTCTTTTGAAGCAAATCACTGATAAGTTCCGGTTTTCGCGGCGAGAGAACTCGAGACCTGCCGACCTCGTACACTTCTAGCAGCCTAGCAGTTCGCAGAACATGGACATGTCTATAGATTGCGGCATAGTCCATGCTCAGGTTTCGAGCGACGGCTTTTATGTGAAGGGGTTTCTTCGTCTCAATCAGCATCTTCAGTATCTTCAGTCTCACGACGCTACCTAGTGCGTTGAATGTTGTGGATGCTGATCTGAGGTCTTCTTCTGGCAACATTGCTCTCGCTTCTGAATAGAAGCAAGGTGTCATTTATGATAATTTCGCTAAGAGCCCAGTCGCTGTTGGCCGAACTTGGTGACTGCCCAAACATAGGGGCGCTGCTTGGATCTCTCGACAAGCCGCTCTTTCATCATTGACCTAAGATGGTATGTCACGCAGTCATACCCGAGGCCACTCGCTTTGGCGACCTCTGGCGCGCGCTTCTTCGTCTCCTCCAAGATGAACAAGATCTTGGAACGGGCCCTCAGACCTGCCTTGACATTTCGCTTGGTAGTCAGGTGCGCCTTTGGATGCATCTCCCCCTTCATCATTCCCCACCAAGATGTCTAGATGAAATCGGCCAGAGCTGGCTGCTTCTTCTCCTCGGCCTCTTCGCGGAATAAGGACTTGAGCTCTTCCTGAAGCAGCAACAATCTCTGCGCGTTATAGGTTCCGAGGTCATAACGTCGAACAAGATCGCGTGCGAGATCAAGATACTTCTCAATAGTGCCTTTGTACACGGTCATCGCAATCTTCCCCCCGCACTTCGGACAGACGCCCTTCAGCGGCGGCCGACGGAACTTCGCATTGCATCTCATGCAACGCATCCGCTGCGTCGAGAAAGCCCTCAGGTTCCCCATCAGATCTCTCATAAGATGCGTTGAGAGCACGCGCCTAGCTACATCCGAAGCTACTACTGCCCGAGTCTTCTCTGCTAGGCTCAATTGTGCAGTCATCTTGTCTACCATCGTCGGGAGCTGGGTGTAAGCGCTCTCGTGTGTTCCCGTGTTGATGTCTGCGATCTCATGCGTGAAACCGATCGGGTCGAGGATCTGCTCAGTTCCGAGCCGATGCAAGACAACCTCGACCAGATCTGTGAGAGCTATCGGATCAGCGTTTCTAGACGCCTCTTCGAAGAACCGGAGCGGAAGCTGGCTCACAACCTCGAGATTGAAGGCCTGGCGAGCGACCTCTGAAGGATTCATCACAACCGTCAGGAGGAGAGGCGCATCCATGATTCCGCCAATACGTGATGGAAGGAACGATCTCGAGAAATTCAGCAGCACATCCAAACCCAACGTGACGGAATCCTCGTCTCCGTCGCAGTCTCTTCGCTTGGATGCGTGCCAGAATGGGTGAGCGAAGCATACCCTCGCCTTTGTGAAGCCAATGATCCTGCCGATTATGCCCACGGAGGTATGAGGAGAGAGACCGATAACAAGGTGCCCCACCAGATCGTCACGTGACTTGATGTTGTAGAAAGGTGGGAGCCCATAGAATTTCGATAGTAGATCGTCAATGAACTTCGCGACTCTAATGAGGTAGTCCCCGCATGAGTCATTGACGATGATGTCTTGGACCCCTATCGGCAGGAGTTGATCGGGACGCTCAAGCGGCTCCCCATTGACATCCAAGTCGTAGCCGAGACCGCACAGTCTCTCTACCGTAACACCGACCTCTATTGGCGTGAAGTCGGTGAGAGGGGCGTTTGTTGCGTCAAACCTCACTGTACCGTCCTTGAACATTGAGAGGTCATGTCTTGCTCGCAGGATGCCCTTCTCAAGATGCTCTGCGTACCTGCCGCCACTGGTGAGACCTTTCACACCCTTGACAACGTCAGGTTGCTCTGCCAACTGGAGCTTCTTACACGCCGCCGTCCACATATCCTTCAGAGAGACCGACCTTCGATCATATGGCTGGCAGCGTATCTTGCATACGGGACAAAGACCCTGTGAACCTTCTTTTCCGCATTTCGGACACACCATCTCGATCTCTGTTCTGCTCCCACATTTCGGGCATAGACTCTGATGGGTAAGCTCCTTGCAGCTTCTGCAACGACGTCTAACAAGCTCGACTTCTACAACGCTCGTTGATTTCGCCGCTTCGGTGATATTGCGTCTTGAACCTCCAGCCAGCCCCAGCGGAAATAGACAGTGTACTATCGGACGCATCTCTCTCCTCTTTGCCTTCTCGGGTCTACCCATCCTCGCACCAATGAACGTGCCACCTCTAGACAAGATTGGAAAGCCCGCAGCTGTCTGGGCAAGCTCTAGGCCATCTTTTCCTGTACGCCAATCCACCTGTTTTCCCGCACCAAGACATGCGGCAAAGACGTGGATCTCGCCACCAAACGAGATCGCATCACCCTCGACATTGTGAGGAATGCAGAGAGTTTCGAGAATAGCCTTCAGTCTAGGCTCGGTCGGAATGATGAGCCGGCCAGACACCCCCTTCTTATCGTCTAGGTGGGAGCAGACTACCTCGCTGAGGAACAGCCAGTCCTCGGGGGAAAGCCTCTCCCAGAACCAAGTGTAGCGAGGATGTAGAGGCACTCCGAGTTTCTGAGAAAGTAACAGACTTTCGTTGGGGGATGGGTAGTTTCGTAGAGGGCTCTCCATGAGCTCCTCAAGTCGGCTTTGAGACATGCCAGAGGCATGTCGGGCTTCGGACAGTGTGCGAAACCCAGATTCGATTCGGTTCTTGAGTAGCTGCGCCCACCATTCTTCTGTGAATCCCGGGGGGACGAGCGGCCGATTGTTCTCAAGGAACTCGCCGAACGAGACAAGCAAGTCTCCGAGAAAGAGTATGGATTCAATCGATTTCTGTACCTGTCTTGCCTGTTCAGTGGTCTCGAGTCTGACTACTGAACCATTGTTGAGCTTGACTATGGGCGGTTCTATGGTGTCTACCGGTGTGACGATGCCTGCCTTTCCAGGTTTTTCCACTCTCAGTTGAGTTCCGGTCGCTGGGAAATCATCCAAGACTACCATTGTGGCCGGATGAATGCCAACTGCAGCCATGCCGGTCGCGCGCGTACGTCCATAGCGAAGCCTGAATCCTCCTGGAACTCCAGGAAAACAGAAGATGGGTCGTCCAGCGACGACGTCCTCCATGAATCTGAGTTCTCTGACTTCTTCAGCATCAGGAGATGGCTGATGAAGGTCCCGCAGCCAGTCCCATCCTTGAAGGTTCAGTCTTTCAACGATCTTCAGAATCTTCTGACTACGGCCGATTAGGCCGTCATTGACAACACGCAGGGCACCGCCTCTGACACGGTTTGTCTCAATTCCGGGCACGTTTCGGTATGACGAAACCTCAATGGGATCTGTCTCCACTCCAGTGATCTCGACTGAGAGTTTCATTATCGCGTTAGAGAGTTCTACATCGGGAACCCTGTACTGAAACCTCGCTACTTCGCGTTCGTAGAGTCTCAGTTCTTCCACGAAGCGTTTCGCGTCAACGTCTGTGGCCTTGTACCTGCTAAGTCCAACGATCTGACGAACATAGTCGGCGACGACGACCGTGAGTCCCATTTCGGTGCCTCCGGCTGATCTGATCGGCCCGGCGAAATACACCGCGAGGTATCTCGATTTGTCAGGATTGTTCTTGACCTTGACTGTGTTTATTCCTTGAAGTGGGGCTGCGGTCACGCCTTCGTCGAGGATCGCTGAGGCGGTTCGTATCGCTTGCTCGGCCGCGGCTTCTCCCTCAGAAGGGAAATGTGCGCGCGCTATCTCCTCAGCAATCTTGATTGCAACTTCTTCACGCGGAATCATTGAGGAGAGTTCTCGGATTCTTTTTGCAATTCCTGGCGGACCTACTGACTTCTCGACCCTCTCCGCAACATCCTTGGCAACATTGGATTCTGGTTCCAGGGAAGGATCCAATCCCTTCGAACGTGCGAGTGTTGCCAATTCATAGAGTTGATCGAACTGGACACGAAGACCGTTACCTTGGGGGCTCGTCACTGCAAGGTTCCCGGCCTTCAAGTAAGATCAAGAAGGCTCAGTTAGTGAACGCATTTAATTCTACCCGAAACAGCGTGACCCTATGGCATGGTCCAGCTAGGACTTCTTTGCGACTAGCTGGTCTGGCTAGTACTAACCTCAGTTGTGGATTGTGTCTTACCGGTCGCGTAGAACTTGTCCGTGAACTTGCAGTAGACGTCGACCATCTGTGTGCCACGTGGGACATCGAACTGGTCCTTGGCCCCACATGCTGCGCACTCAACTGTTGCCAAGCCTGCTGCCTTGGGTAGTGTGACCTTCATGGCATCCTCATTGCAGACCGGGCAGGTGAAGACCGTAGGCAGCTTCTTTTTCACGATTCTGATGACGCGTCTACGTCGACGACCCATGCTAGTCTCACTGGGCGAACTGGGTGAGCAGGCGCTTATTTCAAGGTTCTAGCCTTGCATTCCAAGCCAGTCGGGCAAGGATTATCAGGCGCGACGGCTATGGTGCCGGGGATACGAAACTGTATCCCCTAGAGAAGGCTTGAAAATGAGCGCAGAAGAGGTTCAATCACCCATGGATTGGTCGCTTTCCAGACTGAAAGAGGACCCGCTTGCGAGGACCTTGCTCGAGAGTAGTCACCTGACGGAAGTCCAGTTTGCGACATTGCTGATAGACGTACTCTGGCCTGCCAGTCAGGTGCCCATGGACGAGGAGAAACTTCAGCCTCGGTCAGATCGACGGCAAGTAAGTAAGGGCGCGTTCAACAGATCGCTGTCTCAGGGTCGCAGAAACGTCATCAAATCCATATACACTGTCTTCCTCCTAGCGTACTTCGGGTTGTTTGATAGTCCGAAACTGGAGCCTTTTCTCCGCTTAGGCGATGAAATGAAGACGTACTTTGATGCACGGCATGAAACTCACCACGAAGGCGACGTTGAGGCTTACAATGCCACTAAACTGCTGGAAGAGACCTTGCAGGCAACAGTTGGTGAGCTCGCAAAGATGGGCAGCTTCAAACGCCAGCGTGACATCACGTGATGTCTTGGACTGTGGAAGGCTTCCGCTGGAGATCACACTCATGCGTAACTGAACGGCGGTGTGACGTCACACCCGTCACATCATTCCAAGGCGAGTGCCCGCGTAGACGGACGATCGGTGGCCTCCAAGTGAGCGGAACGCCGTTTGTGAGCGTGACTTGTGCTTGGAGGTGGGGAACCATGGCGTCGGCTACGAGCCTGTCGTGATGTTGTCTCCTGATCAGATTGCATGATGTCACATCACGACTCTGCAACATCTGTAGCGTCACAGCGAAATCACACTACGCAACGGTGCTAGATTGACAAACTAGGAGTATTGAAGACATAAAAGCAGACAAGGCGAATAGTTAGGCGGCAAGGATTATTATGGATTATTTCTGGCTGCTGGCAGCCGTTTGGGCGGGTTTCGGAGCGCTACTGACGGCACTCGTCCTCAGAAGGCTGGACATCTCACGCATGAGCTACCATGAGGCAAGACAGCTACTATCATCGATGGTTGCCTCACTCTCAGCACGAATACACCAGAATGAGATTCTGACCAAGGAGCTGTCGGAACAACTCCAGATCTTGAGCGCGAACCAAGCACGACTCACAGCACAAGGACAGACCGCAGATAAAGAGCGCCTACTGGAGTACATGCAGGACTCGATGACGAATGTCAGACGGTTCATCGAGAAAGTAGACGTGCTCCAGAAGAACCTGAAGAGTGTGGAAACAGAGTTCAGGGAAATGCGGAAACACGTTGACGAAGTAACCAGCGTTCAACACGTCGACTTCGCCAATCAACCCACCCCTGTGGGAGTCGTGACAAAGGACACGATTACAGCACTATCCGACACAGAGAGGGGAGTACTGGAGCTTCTAGTCACCGGCCCCAAGGCGGCGCCGGAGATAGGACGGCTCATGACGAAGTCACGGGAGCATACAGCTCGGCTCATGAAGTCACTGCATGAACAGGGCTTTGTTGAAAGAGAGACGCATCGCCAGCCGTACGAATACCGCCTGAATGACAAGGTAAGAGAAGCAATAGGACACAGTATTCGCGACAAGCAGACTACTGGTCGAGAAGATTGGGGGAAGCCTCGGCAAGACAGTAGCGCCAACGACCCGAGGAACCTGAACGACGCATGAGACCTCTGTCCACAAGCCTCGACAAGTAGGTCGCAACAGTCGTCAGCGGGATGGGCTCTCCGTAGAATTCCTGGTACAGATCCCTCACCTCATCCGAAGAGAACGTCTTGTCGTTTAGTCTATGCAAGGCAAGATCACGAATGCGCTCGAGTTTTGTGCGAGCGTATCGGGTCGGCTCGTTTGCGGCAGGTTTCGAAGCAAGACCACCCATCAATTCGGCGTAGTCCAGGATCCTAGCTATCTTCTCGCGGGTGATGGGCCCCTCAAGTGAGACAGTGTGACGGCAGCCGGAGTCATCGTAGAAATCCACTCTGACCCGCTTGACCGTCACTGTTCACACCTTCGCACTATCATGTGAACTGGGCAGACATAAAGTACGTCCTACTCAGCTTGCGCCCTAGCCAATGTGGTTTCCATCGGAAAAATGCAACGTTCCAGCGGAAACGGAGGGGTCTGGCCTATTTCACACAATGTGAACTCTTTCTGTACCGTGATCAGGCGTCAGGGCCCGAACAATGAAGTTCTGATTTGTCACTTGGATTCGTTCACACCAGGTAGACC
>JBAVVE010000077.1:0-8771 GCA_049697135.1 Bathyarchaeia archaeon
AAGGCACAGCGTTCACGGAAGCTCCGAAAGGAGAACTGGACAAACTCGTTGCTGACTATAAGACTAAGAAGCATATCCCGTTGGATGTTCTGAACGGGATCAACAGCGTCGTGCTCGTTGAAGCCATACTTGTCTGTCGTGCGATAGGAGTGCCTCCACCAATTCCGCTCCCACGCGCAGTCGAACCAGAGAAGCCTACGAATCCACCAGAGACCCATCAGTACGGTTAAGGTGTAAGAATGCACACCAAGAACTGCGGCATGGCGAAGCATGAGAAATGCGTCTGTACCTGCAAAGGAGCTCGACATCAGGAACTCACCAAGAAAGCTGCACCCGAAGTCAAAAACTGTGGAACTGGCTTGAGAAACCTTTCGAACAACAAACCCTCTCTAACGGAGGCTGCTTGAGATGCCAATCGAACGGTTCAAGTTTGGTTCGGGTTGCCCGTTCTGTCTCTTGGACAAGTCTCACTACCATAGCTGGAAGGATGGGAAAAAGATTGCATAAGTACGCGAAAGCCTTCCGCCCTTGCCTGATCACGAAGAATCCCATTCGCATTTGCGGCGGCTTTAATGGCAAATGCCGAAAACCAGCAACGATGCACTGCCGAACTCACCGTGTAGACTACTGCCCGCTACACATGGTCGCGCATAAGAAAATGTGGGCGAAGAAGGAGCCTGCTTGAGATGAGTGAATATGTCCCAGCTCATTCATGTCGCTGTTGTGGTGCCACAACGATTCTTCCTGATCTTTGCGGCAACTGTCGGGACTATCGACCTCATGCAAAATGCGCGTTGGAGGCCGCTTGAGATGAAGTCTAAGAGAATCCCCTTCGGATTGAGCCATAAAGAAATCGAATTACTGACAGACACGCTCCGCTTTGACCTTACGGGGATGCATGATGTTCTCAGGGATCCGGGCTACAATGCGAAGGAGCAGAGGAACCATCGCGTCTACGTGAGAGACTTGCGGAATCTGCTGAGAAGACTCCGAAGACTGAAGAGAGCTTGAAGTGATTGTCACTTTGGATGATTCAGGTTGGCCCGCGAAACAGTTCCATAGGATTCGGGGACAGGTCTTGACGACGACCCTCTGTAGTCACAACCCAATCGACCATATTCTGAGCAAGGCGTGCATTCAGATTCACGGGCTCTCAGCGAAGGACAAAGAGAAGGCGCGAAAGATTTCCGACGTAAAGCACTTGTACCCTCTAGTTCATCAACGCAACATTCTTCCAATCTTGAATCATGAGTCGGTCCATTGTGCAGTGCAAAACATCGACGAAACTGATGGATTAGACGGCCTCATTGATCTCATCGGCAACAGCCGCAGAATCTTGGAGGTTGCTTAGGTTGCGTGGTTATCTTAGTTCTGATCGTGCTTGCCCGAAGTGCGGCCGGGTCTTTCCAAAGGACATGAACCTGGGCAGTTATTCGGGTCATGTCATCGAATGCAAAGGACGGAGGGCTGCTTGAGATGAGAAAGCCCTTCTGTCCATCATGCGATGTTGAACTAGAAGAAAATCTGGAAGATTCCTCTAAGCTAGACTGCCCAGAGTGCGGTTACGGATTTTACGGAACCAATCCCGACATCGTTTGGAAGGAGGCTGCTTGAGATTGGTGCATGGTCTCATAGTCTGTTTGGAATGCAAAGTTACAATTCACGGTGGCAACCAACTTGGAGGGCACAACAACAAACCTCACCGAGACCCCCAACACAACCAAATCTACATCGGCCACGAACACGAGCGGAACCCAAAGACGTGCGGCAAAATGCATCCAACTACTGAAACCGAACTCGCTGAAGCTCTGGAGAAACAACGAGTGAAGGAGACTGCTTGAGATGACGGATTTCTGCGATGGATGCCCAGAGCGGATCTACTGGCCGAACTGTGACAACAACTTTCCCTGTCCCTACACAGCGGGAGCTGATTGAGATATGCTTCACAGTTTGGAACTTTCACGTGAGGACTTGGAGAGGCTTCGCAGCGAGCTTCAGCGAGTCGGGTGCGACCTAGAGAGGTTGACGGCGAGGGTTGGCCTCCTTCGCCTCTACTTCAGTGCTGTACTCCGCTTTGAGAAGAAAGGACAGACGCTCGTCGAATTTCTCGACAAACCAAAGGAGGCTGCTTGACTTGATCTGTCCCGCTTGCGGTTTCGAGGGGGCCATGCTCGGAACGGCGGGCTGCTGGACTTGTGAGAGGCCGCTGATTTACTGTCCCGTCTGCCTGCAATGGCAGTGTCCGAATACGGGTCTACAGGATTTCAAGGATCGTCCTCACATTCTGGATTGCGAGGTTGAGCCGAAGGGCTCCGCGATGGTTGGGCCGCCCTGTCCCCCTGACTGCGACATGCGGTGCAAAGATCTGGACCAAGACTGTGTTTTCATCTTCGAGTCTGAGATGTCCCAGATACGCGAGGAACTCTTGGAGGCTGCTTGAGACATTGTCCATGCCCATCATGATGTTCTGCCCGAAATGTGGAAAGAAGACCGAGCATCGACTAGCCCTAGTCTGGCTGAACAAAGAATGGGAAACATACGTCTGCGAAACCGAAGGCTGCAACAATTCGGTCGCCATTCCCGTTCAAAAGGCTGCTTGAGATGTTCAATCGCTGGGTCGGCTGCTGCGTATATTG
The DNA here is from genome assembly GCA_049697135.1 of Bathyarchaeia archaeon. Taxonomy (GTDB): domain Archaea; phylum Thermoproteota; class Bathyarchaeia; order 40CM-2-53-6; family 40CM-2-53-6; genus CAVPLU01. The sequence continues at coordinate 2,637 of JBAVVE010000077.1, forward strand.
CCGCTGGATCGGTGGCCAGTGTTGCGGGCCCGTCTATGCAGGTCATCAGGTCGCCCACCATGCCAAGGTGCGCCACCCCGAAAAAGAGGGTTTCGTCGGCTACATCCGAAAAATTAGGGTTCACAAACCAGGATCCCCACACATACCGATGCGAATGGGGCCTGCTTGATTGAAGGCGCTTTCGCTGAAGCAACCTTACGCGTCAATGGTCGCCTCAGGTGAGAAAACGATTGAGACGAGGACTTGGGCAACCAAATATCGAGGGCCTTTGCTGATAGTGTCGTCAATGAGCCGAGACCTGATCGGTAGAGGGTCCCGAATGATTCTCGGCTTCGCCCTCTGCACAGCAAACCTCGTTGACTGCCGCCCAATGACAAAGGCTGACGAGAAGGACGCATGTTGCAAAGTCTATCCTCGGGCTGTTGCTTGGATTCTCTCTGACATCAAGCAGATCCAGCCATTTCGCGTGAAAGGTCAGCTTGGCCTCTTCGAGGTTCCCTACGGAGAGAAGCAGTCCACTTTGACGGAGGCTGCTTGAGAGATGCCTCACCACATCTGCCCGATTCATGGCCCCGAGAAATGTTATGGGTCAACTAGCCGCAAGTTCAAGGAACGACACTTTTGCAGCAGAAGCGACTCAAATACCAGAGAAGGCTGGATGGGCTATGCCTATGCAGACAAGGAAGACACTTGGCTTCTGAAGAAGGATCGACAGTGCAGAAAATGTGGCACCGTCTTTCCGAAAGCATCGTCGGTCGGCAAGTTTCTAAGCCATATCCAAAGCTGCAAGGGCGCTCTTCCTGCGGGGTCCGATCGGATCTTCTCTCCGAATGCTACCTTGCTGGAGCTTGTGAACAAGTGAAGTCTCTGCATGAGTGAAGAGTCCTCTACGCTCGTTTCGCTAGATAGTTTCATCGAGCGTGAGCTACCTACCAAGTTGCCGGAGTTGCGTCGTAAGGGCATCGTGCGTTTACGTGGAGAAGTCATGTTCACTGAAACGATTCCCTTGCGTGGCTTCAAACTCGTTGAGTTAGGCGAAGTCGATAAGATGCTCGCATTCGGCGGTCGCCTCGCCATCCCGCCCATCGGAGAAATCATCGACACGATATGTACGGAAGGGGCAGCCTGGTACTTCACAAAATGGTGGTGTAAGGTCAATGTGACGAAATATCGTCTCCGGAGTGACCCTATTCTCGAAAACATGGTATTAGAAGTCCTAGCCGGGTCGCCGGATGAAAGAATCTGTGCCGATGATTTGCATATACCTGAAATCATTGATCGGATCAAGCAGTCGGGACGTGATTGGAAGCATCCGTTCGCTATCGGCGCAGCTCTCGCCGCGCTCGGCAAGAAGGGCGTCATTCGACCAACCGGCAACACAGTCCGCTCCCGTAGAGCCACATGCCATAACCGCCCTAACCTTCAAGTGTGGACGTGGGCGCAACTTTGAGGTTCGTCGATAGGCGTCGTTTGCTGTATCGTTCGCGTGTGGAGTACGCGAGTTTCGGCATCAATCATTATGCGGGATGTGCTCACGGCTGTCTGTACTGTAGTTCGATGCGTCGGGAAATTCGTTTCCGTCACTGTAAGGATCGGCAGGAGTGGCTGAGAGCGAAAGTAGTTCGGAATGCGATTTCGCTCTTATGGTCAAATTTCAGTGGGCGCACGTTTGGACCGGGGGATTGGGTTTGGTTATGTCCCGCGACTGATGCCTATCAACCAATAGAGCAGGAACGCCATCTCACCTACGAGATTCTTCGCTTTCTGGTGGAAAAGAAGATTCCGACAAGGATCCTCACGAAGAGTGAGAGCGTCTGCGACGATGAGGACACAATTATTCGCCATAAGGATCTGATTCAGGTCGGCTTCACGATCACGACGCTAAGCGACGATCTTGGGCGGAAGTGGGAGCCGAACGCCAGCCTCATACATGATCGTATCAAGGCACTCCGGTTCTTCCATGCAAATGGTGTCAAGACTTGGGTAAGCGTTGAACCTATGCTGGATGATAAACCGCTTGCGCTCGTCGAGAAGTCGAAAGAGGATGTGGACTACTGGGTCTTCGGCAAAGACAACTACGTGAAACGGGATCTGGACTATCTGAGGATTCGGAACGAAATCACCGCTTGGTTCGAAGCGCATGAGCTGACGAATTACCTCATCAAGAAGGAACTACGGGAAGCATGAAGAAGCTTCGATCATTACGTTCGCGTCTGTTCGGTTATTTGCTGTTGGTCACTGGTTGCTGGTTGCTCTTCGATCTCTCCACAACCATCTCCGTTCGTCCGCTTGCGAATGATGGGTGGCGTTTCTGTCTTCCATTCTTCATGGCCTGTGTGGATAGCGGTCATTGGACATTGATTGCTGATATGGCGATTGGCGTTATTCTGATAGGCGGAATCGTCTTAGACCAAGGCTTGAACTTGCAGAATGTTCACTTTCAGGTGAACGCGAAAGAGGTCATCTGCACTGTGGCAGTGGCCCTCGCAGTAGGGGCGGCTGTGACTTTGCTACTCATCAGCGTGGATCCACTTCACCTTTTGTTTCCATGACTCACAAATCTCTGTTGTTGCTGTCAGTAGTTTTGGTTCTGCTGACTGTGCCACAATCAGCTTACGGGATCATGCAAATTCCGACGCCGGTGCAGTTTGCGTATGATGGACTCAACTATGCCTGGTATCAAGCGAACGTGAAGTCGGATTTCGTAGTTGTGTTTCTGCCGGGTGGTCAGGGTAGTTCTGAGATGTTGGTAGGCTGTGCTGGTAACTATTGGATGCCTCAGACTTTGAATGGGCTGTTTCCGGCTGGGGTTGTGAGGCCTTGTTGGCCGATTGCGAGTATGCATAGTTGGCTTGCGGCCGAGTTTATGAGCGTAGGTTTCGATTTCATTGAACCGCTCACCTACAGTTTCACGTATGGGACGCGTGGCTGGGTCATCCGTCTCCTGGAATATGTTAGATATGGACTTGGATACAGGCACATCGTCCTCGCTGGATTCAGTGCAGGCGCAGCCGTAACCGCTGATGTGATTGCATGGGAGGGTTCAATGATGAATCGGCTTGTAGATGCAGCAGCGATCTATGAGGGTCCAACGATCCTGTCAGGCGTGCTTGGATCCGCTGGACTCGCCTGGAACGTAACCGTGCCAACATTCCTAATTTACGGAAGCGAAGATGGACCAATCAGTCCAGAAATGCTAGGGGTTCCAGTGGCGCATGGGAGCACATACGCTGACAACATGAATGATGCTGTAACTCATCAGCTAATCATTGTTGAGAAAGGCCACGACATCACCGTTATTGTGGACACTTTGCCGGAGTTGACCAACTTTCTCTTCGGCTGAAGTGTGCAAACATGCGGTTCTCTCAGCGCTTTCCCCAGAACAGAGAACGGCGATCATATCGAGGCTATTCGGTTCTGAAGAGATCAGATACGACCCTACCTTCGATGCTTACTACTGTACTCGCTGCGGGGAATGGTTGCAACCGACATGCAGCGTTCCGCACTGTAGTTTCTGTACAGATAGGCCGAATAGAAAGGCCATAACATGAATCCGCGTTTTCGGCAGCTTCGTTCTTCTGTTCTGAAAGAGATCCGAAAAGCTAGACTTCATTGAACCTAGTTCCATTCTGACCAAGGAGATTTTCTGATCAGGTTCTAGCCTTGAGCGTACAACCCACTCTTTTTGAGTTTCTCCAGGGCAAGCAACCAAGACAAGAGCAGATAACAGAACAGACTGGGCCGCATGGTAGGATCCTTCAAGGTCATGTGTTGGACGTTCTGAGAACAGTTCCAAGCGGATCGGTTCACTGTGTCGTGACATCTCCCCCGTACTGGGGTCTCCGAGACTATAAACTGGAACCACAGATCTGGGACGCAGATGCAACTTGCAGACATGAATGGAGTGAGAACTGGACAAGCAAACTCCAAGTCTACAAGACTGAAACAGGACGAAAGTACAGAGAAGAAATGGATATCATGGAATCAACACGCACATCTGAGTCACGACATCAAGGAGATGAATGTGATCGTTGTGGTGCTTGGCGTGGTTCGCTGGGTTTCGAACCTACACCTGAACTTTATGTTCAGCATCTAGTCCAAGTGTTTCGTGAGGTAAAGCGCGTACTGCGTTCCGACGGGACGGTTTGGCTGAACATAGGCGATACATACGCATCTGGCTGGTCATGCGCTAGACGAAGCGTAGTTGGGCAAGGTTCTTGCGATCGCGAGAATAATCGTCTTCACGGCTCACTCAAGGACAAAGATCTCGTGGGCATCCCTTGGCTAGTAGCCTTTGCCTTGCGAGCGGACGGCTGGTGGTTGCACGCAGACATTATTCTGAGCAAGAAAAATCCAACTCCAGAGAGCGTACAGAAGAGACCCACTAAGAGTCACGAGTACCTGTTTCTGTTCAGCAAGAACGGAGAGACACTGTTTTGGACTCATCCGTTCAAGACTGGGACACGGACTAAACCAAGTGCTGATTACCGTTGGGTGCATATTGACACACATGAGGAAGTCGCTGAAGCGCCCGCTGCTTGGCTTGAGTGGTACAACAGTCGACATGCTGACGGCAGACATCACCTTAATCCAACAAAATGGCGTAGGATCAACCTCTGGCGAGGCCACGACTACTATTACGACGGTTATGCGATACGTGAACCGTCTTCGGATAGACCAAACGGTAACAAGGAGCGAAAGTATCGCCGAGACTTTGGAGGAACCGAAGGCAATAGAGGTCACCAAGGTTTCTCAGTTCCTTGGTTTCCCTCGGGTTTCGGCAAGAATAGGCGCTCAGTGTGGACAATCACCACGGCCTCCTACAAAGGGGCTCACTTCGCCGTTTTCTCCACAGAGCTCGTCGAACCTGTAGTGCTCGCAGGTAGTTCTGCAAAAGGCTGCTGTGTGAAGTGTGGCGCACCATACACACGAACAGTGAAGACCCAACAAATTCCAACTCGGAATTTACCCAAGATGCATGAACCGAAGGTTCAAGCGCTCGGAGATGATCATGCTGGTGCTGGCTTTCGCTATTCCAGAGCCATCTCTGACAAGAAGACGACTGGTTGGGAAGCTACATGCGAATGCGTTGCCAATATTCGTCCCTGTGTTGTTCTTGATCCTTTCCTCGGATCAGGCACAACTGCCATAGTTGCGGAGAATCTGGGTCGAGACTGGATTGGCATCGAACTCAATCCACAATACGTTGAACTTGCGAAGCAACGGCTGAGAGAAGAGTCCAACAGACCACTCATCCCAATCTCGGAAACACGAGAGTCACCCAAGCTCCCCTATCCTCTCGAAACCGACTAGGCTTCTAGGATGAAGGGTAGTTTTCCTTGCTGGAAGTATCCGTGTGCGCGGCATTTTGGACATGACCAAGCGCTTCGGTCGCCTACCTTGTTGTACCAAATGACTACAGGTTCTCCACAAGTAGGGCATGGCATGTCCTGTGTCAGTTGTGGGTCAAGCACTGTAGTCGCCTCCAAGTTCGCCGTCACAGGTAATTCATTCGTAATATCCCCCTCATAAGGATTGTTACGAGAGGTAACACATGAACCGAGCAACATGGTGAAGTCAAGTTGAGGAGTCATCTTGATGTGCTTGGGAGTAAGCGAGTATGGCGAATCCTAGCTGCGCTCGTATCGGGCGAAATGACTAGCTACAAACTACGCTACTACCACTGTAACATGTCGAACAAGGACTTGCAGAAGGTTCTGCGAGAGCTTGAGGAAGTCGGTCTCGTCAGAACAGCTTCCATCCCAGCACCGACCCCCGGAAACAAACTGCTGTTGCAGCCGAACCGCTTGAAGCGCATCTACACGCTGAATCATGACAATGCAGCCACCGTCCACTTGGAGAATTTCCTGAGAGCCTTCTGCAATCCCCATCTTACACGTGAAAGTGTGCGTTCATCCAGAATTGGGAACTGAACCGCGTAAGCACACTGAGGCTATGCCGGGCACGGCAGATGAGGCCAGCCAAGGCCAGCCAGCTCAGCCGCCTTGACATAAGATGGTAACACTTACTTCGTACCGAGCGCTCCAGCGGGAGTTTCTAGCCTTACGGGACGGCTACAAATGCTTCTACTGCCCTAGAGTGGGTGAAGAAGTTGCCCTAGTCGTCCATCACAGG
>JBAVVE010000078.1:0-7974 GCA_049697135.1 Bathyarchaeia archaeon
ATTCTGGTTCGATCAAGATGTCGCTGTGGAACGAACAGATAGACAGCTTCAACGTCAATGATGACGTGCGCGTGGAGAACGGATACGTCACGAGTTTCAGAGGCGAATCACAGCTTAATGTGGGAAGATACGGTCGCCTTATTCCGAAGCAACCGTGACAAGAAGGAATCTGCTGAATCCCCACGAAATGCTCCCTGTCCGACGGAGCATCGAACGGGAGCCATTGTGTCATGAGCGAAGACGAGAGACTGGCAAAGATCAAAGATCTCCTTGATTCTACCGTGGCAGAATTCGAGGCGGTATTCAAATCAGCTGGAACATTCGATCAATCAAGGGTCGGAAATGGCTGGACGCCTTCCAGCATCTCAGTTCAGACGTATGCTATCGAAGCGATGCCTCTCAACGAAGCAGCGAAGATCGCAGAGTCGAGAAAGGCTGGTCTTTTTGGGCCTGTCGGACTGATGAGATTTCGCTCAAGTAGGATCGAAAGCGTCGCGCCTCCCTCCCTCGTCTATTTTCCGTTCTGGAGAGCGAAAGGATATCACGAGTGTTTCTACTTCAGGGGCAAGACATACCGGACGACCGTGCCTGACGACGTTATTGCGATTCAAGTTGGCGGACGAATCAAAGCCCTGACTTCAGACGCCAAGGCCAAGCGCACTCTTCTGCGCAGGCTCACGGCCACGACCAGACACATCTTGTTTGCCCAGATAGAGCCCAGATACTTCACAGTTGAGAATGCAACGGAACTCGCGTACCAGTACAGGGAAGGATCAGTGCTTCTCAACTGGGAAGGAAAAGAGGATCTCTCAATGGAATACTTGCTAGAGAAGAAGCCGCGCATGCAACGATTGGAGAAACGCGAAGCACTCGAGAGTGACGCCATAGATGTGAAGTTCGTCTCGTTGAGCTTCACGGCAGAGAACGCTGTCCAAGCGCTTCACAGCAAAGTAGTCAGGCCGCCGGCAGTTTTCAACAAGATATTGACCAACAGGTATGAGGTGACAGAACTACACCTTCTCAAACTGCCGGTCTATCTATTCAGGTTCAGATACCTGGGTCGAGAAAAGGAACTGCGAGTTCACGGAGTAACGGGTGAATCGTTAGGGTAGCGACCAACAGAGGGCGGCTTCAAGCGTTCCCTCATAGCTGACATGCCCCGCTTCGCGCCAAGATACAGACGCCGCCAGAATTTCGACAACAACCACCTCACCACAAGAACAACGGCGAGAGCCCCCGCAATAATCTGGATCAACTGATACGGTTCTGCAATGATTTCAACAGATCCAGATCCTGTGTTTCCGAAGATGTCTCCAGCCTCAGCCCTTAGCTCCCAGCTCCCTGGCCTAATCAGGTCGCCCCACGAGAGGGCGTATCTGATGATCCAGCCCCCAGTAGTGCTCTCCGGGGTCACTGAAGGTTCGACTCTCCAATCTCCGCGGCTCAACCATGCTCGAACTGTGGCGTTCGAAATCAACGTTCCATCTGAGTAGCTGACCTGAGTGTATGCGGTGAGTGTGTCAAAGGGAACCTGATAGTGAGTCGCGTTAGGGGTGACAGTCACACGAAGCGTGGCCGGGACAATGTTGAAGTCGTTGGTCTCCAGATCCTTCTCGGGGCCGATGTTCCCGTTTCCGTCATCGAACATCTTCGCCTGGAAGAGGAACCTGTATTTCACGTCAAGCGTGGCGTTTCTAGGTATCTTCGATTGCGCTGCCCAGATCCCGCTCGTTACGCCTGATGGCGTAAGGCCAAGATTCGATATCTTGAACTGTCCGGCATAGAGGGCGACCGGCTTGAGGCCATCTTTGATAGTTAGGACCGGAGTCGAGTCAGGGTACCGCACCACGAAGTCGGCGGGCACCGTCTGCATTCGCTCATATGATTCGAGCGGTTGCGAGAGAATCGTCACGTTGAGGAGGGCTGGGGTTGCGGAGAACTTCGAAATCGACACAAACTCCTTGTCCGGATAGTCATATGTCCCGGCGCCATCGATGAACATGGTGTAGGCTCCTGTCATGGCGTCAGCAGGTATCTTCCAGCTCGCGATGAATGTACCGGTCTCGTTTGCAGCTATGGTTGTATCGAACACAAAGGCGTCCGAAGGGTTCCGAATCGTCATCTTCAGACTGGCGGTGGGGAGGAGACCGCCCCCTTTCGTCTGGACGACTTCAGTCCGCTGGTAGACATACTTGTACGTACCCCAAATCCCATAGTGTGCCTGAGCAATGGCAGCATCCGCCCCAGATGGGCCCGAAATACTGACCAAATATGTTCCAAACGGAGAAACGGACTCGATAGGAAGCGAGATGGCAGGAGGAATCTCTCCCTTGTCCGTTGTGGTGAAGCCAAATCCGCTCTTGCGTGTCGAATTGTCCCGTGGGGTTTGAACCCAAATCACATATGAGGTCCTCGGGGTGTACCCAGCCCCCTGCAGCACAACTTGCTTGTCCCGTAGCGTGTATAATGGCCGATCTGTCTGAAGGGTGGGGTGCGTCTGTGCCATAACAGTGACCGGGAAACAAATGACAAGCACAATGACAACCAACATCACGGCCATTGCCACAAGTCTCGGCTTCATTCCCTCTCGCACCCACTCTCCAATACGACGACTACATAACAACTTCTGATCGGTAATTAACACAATCAGACATGTCCGGAATGATGTTGCATATCAGACTGACCAGACATGCCCATCAAAGAGAGACCGCATCTGGGAAGGACTGCTGCAGCGGGCAGTACAAGATATGTGACCTAGCGCAGTATTCCATTTTGCCTGTACCATTAGACCGTTTCCCTCAGACCCTCTTCCAACGAGTATTTCGGGCGGTACCCAAGCTCCTTTCTTGCTTTCCCGTTGCTATAGGCCCTGTCACTTGTGACGGCGTCCACAGTCTTCGGGTCCCACATGAAATCCCAAGTGCCAATTGCGAGTCTTGCCACGTGGACTGGGTAGAGCAAAGCCTTGGCGACGTATTTGGGCACGCTCAGCACCGGAGGCTTCCTGCCGGTCAAGGAGAGATGTATCACTGGTCTTTCTCACCATAGCGACTACTCTGTAACCTTCCCCGAGCAGGAATTCAACAACGTGGCCTCCCAGGAAGCTTGAAGCCCCTGTGACAAGCACCTTCAACCTGCGTCCCTTCCTCATCTAGTATTCCACATAGTCGACCAAGGTCCAAGCATCGTGTGCGGTGAAGTTGAGGCCGAGTGCTCTGTACAGGTTCCTTGCGATGACTTTCTCAAGAACCTTGGCGGCCGCGCCCAGCAGTTCTCGCAGTGCTTCGTCAAAGGTCGAAAGCTTCTCGGGGATCTCTTCTCGTTTGATTTGGTAGCTCTTCTCGATGCGTTCGTAGATGGCGGCGCGCACAATCTGGCCAGGCACAAGCAGGCCTTCATCAACAGCCCGAAGCAACGTCTCACTGAACTCAGTGGACTTGGGCAACGGATGTGCCTTACCTAGGATGACCGATATTTGCCGCGAGTGTAGCTTAAGCTTGCGCCTGTCAGAGGCTCTTAGGATGCCCATTTTTGCGATTTCCCAAGTCGATCAGACATGGAGTCAAAGTTTGGCGCCGGGAGAGGGATTCGAACCCCCGAGGCCCAAAGGGCCACAGGCTCTCTGGACACGCATCCCTGCGGATTCAAGGCCTGCGCCTATAGACCGGCCAGCATGGGACGTTAATCCACTCGGCCTTCGGGATCTGAAACTTGCATTCATATCCCGGCATCCGTTCCCGGCACCGCGGTACGAATCTATCGAGACCGGCTTATCTAAAAGACTTTAGACGAGGCGTGGGCGAGAATCCATTTACGTATGCCGCAGAATACCCTGCTGGAGTGCCCATGGTAAAACGTGCGCGTCCGCGATACAGACTCCTTCCTCACATGACCGACGCGTATGTAGAAGTTCAAGGGCCAACTCTCAACGCTGCCTTTGAGGCCGCCGCATTCGCTATGTTTGACGTAATGACCGATCCTACCGCTGTTGGATTGGAGTTCACGGATCGGCTTGAAGTCACGGCCCACGACGAGGTCTCGCTCCTTCACGATTGGCTTGAGCAGCTTCTGCTGAAGTTTGATCTCGACGGGAAGGTGTACTCAAGATTCGAGGTTGAGAAGATCGCGGCTCGGGACGGAGGTCTCCACCTTGAAGCGAAAGCACAGGGTGGTCTCTTTCAGCCGGGCCGGCACCCTGCCAAGGTTGAGATAAAGGCAGTCACATATCATCGAATGGAAGTGATAGCCGCCGGCAAGGGCTATCTCGTACGCTACATCTTGGACCTCTGATACTCATCAGGCTGAGGTCACGCGACCGGCCGACTGAAGACAAGCAAAGTACATCAGTCCATTTCCCCATTCATCTGCCTTGGTATACGAAAGATGAGCAGCAACGGACATGCTTATGCACCTCCGACGAAGAGGCCATGGAAGCTCTCAGTGGCGATTCCGAGTTCCCTAGTCGCCGATGTTCCCCACCTTAGAGAGAAGACGAGTAGGCTTGGATTCCTTGCCCGAGCGCTCGGAATCTTCAGAGTCAACGAGGTGATGATCTATGCCGACCTCGCAGACGCCGAGGCGACACGTCAGGGGCGGTTCATCAGTTCAATACTCAGCTACATGGAGACTCCACAGTATCTCCGTAAACATCTGATACGCGTGAACCCAGACCTACGTTTCGTTGGCATCCTTCCGCCTCTGAGGACCCCCAACCATCCTGTCTCGGGAAAGATCGCGGATCTGAAGATCGGTGAAACAAGAGAAGGCGTGGTGATGGACACCAACGCACAAGTCAGCCGACTGGACCTCGGTGTGAACGCGCCGGTGGAAGTTCCGGTGAGACTTCATCGTGGTTCGAGAGTTACTGTCAGAATTCAGAGGATCGCTCCGAAGATCGTTGCTGATTTGGTTGAGGAGAACCGGATAGACATATATTGGGGCTTCCGAGTTACGTTGAAGAACCTTCCACTAGGGAGGCTAATCCAAGAAAGCAAGCCGGACGTGGTCATCGCCACCTCTAGGCTTGGAGAGAGAGTGAACACAGTGCTCGACCAATTGAGGACAGCCATGACAGGAGCCTCGAATGTGCTCCTGGCGTTCGGTTCGCCACGGCGAGGACTCCATGAGATCATAGAACAAGAAGGGATGAGACTGGACAGACTTGCAAGGTTCACTGTCAATTTTGTCCCGAATCAAGGAACACAGACAGTTCGAACAGAGGAAGCCGTCTACTCAGCTCTGACCGTGTTGAATGCTATCGGTGATTAGGTGAACTGGAATGGGACACAGGAAAGTTCATGCTCCAAGACGCGGATCACTCGCATACCTTCCGCGATCAAGAGCCTCAAGATGGATCGGGCGCGTCAGATACTGGCCGACGGGTATCCAAGAGACAAAGCCTCTAGCGTTCATTGGATACAAAGCCGGAATGAGACACGTCGTAGGAGTCGACAATAGAGAAGGTTCTCTAACTTATGGAAAGGAGATTTCCTTCCCGATCACAATCGTCGAAGCGCCGCCAATGGTGGCAGTTGCACTAAGAGCCTACGTGAAGACCGCGAAGGGGCTTCAGACATTCGCTGAGGCTTGGACGGAGAAACCGCCAAAGGATTTAATGCGTCTTCTATCCTTGCCGGAATCGATCAATCACGCCGAGAAGCTCACGAAGATTGAATCCTCGCTAGAGAAGATGAGCGAAGTAAGACTGGTTTTGGCGTCTCAGCCAAGGATCGTTCGGCTCGGACGAAAGACTCCTGAGCTCTTGGAAGCCAAGTTGGGCGGAGCAGCACTGAAGGAACAGTTCGAGTACGCGAAAGGTCAGCTTGGCAAAGAGATCAAGATCTCCGACACCTTCAAGGAAGGCGACTGGATAGACGTGATCGCCATAACGAAGGGCAAAGGAATCCAAGGACCAGTGAAGCGGTGGGGAATTCGGAAGAAGTTCCACAAGGCAAGGAAGACCGTTAGGGCGGTTGGCTCAATCGGTGCATGGCATCCGCACTATGTCATGTACTCAGTCCCGCGTGCAGGACAGACTGGATTTCATCAGAGAACAGAATACAACAAGCAAGTTGTCAAGATCGGGCAAGAGGGCAAGGATGTGACTCCGAAAGGGGGATTCATCAGGTACGGTGAGATCAAAGCCCAATATGTAATGTTGAGTGGAACAGTTCCTGGGCCCGCAAGGAGAGCGATAACCCTTCGACATGGAGTCAGAGGCGTAGCTGCTCCCGCACCCAAGCTCGACTACATAAGCCTAGAATCAGCACAGGGGCGCTAAACATTGACACCACTCCCAAAGAATGTTGAAGTCTACGACACGAACGGCAAGCCGTACGAGAAAGTAAGCTTGCCTTCAGTCTTCTTGACGCCGTTCCGTCCTGATGTGATACAGAAGGCTGTGGTCGCCCTTCAGAGCCGAAGATATCAACCGCAGGGCAGAAACCCTATGGCTGGAAAGAGAACCACTGCGGAGTCCGTGGGAGTCGGTAGAGGCCTAGCACGAGTCCCGAGGGTCAAAGGAGAAAGGTACCCGAAATCAGGCCAGGCTGCATTTGCGCCTATGGCCGTCAAGGGCAGGTTGACACACGCGCCCTCCACACAGCGAAGACTCGCCAAGCATGTCAATGTGAAAGAGAGACTGCTTGCGCTCCGGTCAGCCATCGCCGCAACTGGATCCAAAGACCTCATTGCTTCCAGAGGTCATGCGGTCGAGAAAGTCCCGGGGCTGCCACTTGTGGTCTCAGACGACCTACAGAAGGTGAAGACCACGGCCGAAGCCAAGAATGCACTGAAAGGACTTGGACTCTGGGAGGATGTCAATAGAGCACGCGAAGGCATCAAGATCCGAGCGGGAAGAGGACGAACAAGAGGTCGGCCAACCAAGCACCCACGAGGCCCATTGCTCGTTGTCGAGAAAGATGAGGGCATCGGCAAAGCTGCCCGTAACCTGACAGGGCTTGATATTGTCGAGGTCTCAAGCCTGAATGTGGAGGATCTGGCTCCGGGCACGCATCCTGGAAGGCTCACGGTGTGGACAAAGTCGGCACTGGAGTCTGTTGAGAAACGTTTCGCACAGGAGGAGAAGTAGCATGCCAGTGAAGAACGTTCAGGAAGTCATCAGGTACCCACTCATATCTGAAGACGCAGTCACGTTGATTGAATCTGAGAACAAGATTACATTCATCGTCGATGTAGAAGCATCCAAGAATGACATACGCCGAGCGGTGGAGGAACTCTATGAGGTCAAAGTCGATCGCGTCAACTCAGTCCTCACCCCTGAGGGGCGAAAGAAGGCGTTTGTCAAGCTGGCCCCAGACTACAAGGCTTCTGACTTAGCAGTCAGGTTGGGCGTGCTGTAGAAACTCTTTTCTCTCGGATGGTTGAAGTCGAACGGGTTTCAGGTAGTGACATAGGAATGCCGAAAGAATTCACATATCGCGGCCACACAATCAGCGACCTCCAACAGATGTCCATGGACGAATTCATCAAACTGCTACCGTCGCGCCAAAGGCGATCACTGACGAAAGGCCTTTCAGACGAGCAGAGGATACTCCTTGAGCGAATCAGGACCTCGGGAAAAGATGCAGCGAAAGCTGTCAAGACACACTGCAGAGACATGGTGATCCTTCCGGAGATGGCGGGCAAGACCCTCTTTGTTCACAGCGGCAAAGAGTTCAGCTCTCTAACCATCAAGCCGGAAATGATTGGACATTACCTTGGAGAATTCGTTATCACTAACAAGAAAGTCGTTCACGGCACGCCAGGCATAGGCGCATCCAGAAGCTCCATGTACGTACCACTCAAGTAGAACGAACGTAATTCCTGAACTGGACTGTGCGCAAAGGCACGGCACTACTGATAGTGGCTATACTGCTCTTCTGACTAGCAAGTAGCTGAGTCCGGCTATCATCAAGGGCACAAGAATTACTGCCAACAGCACCTCATTCCATGACGTTGGAGGGAGTACACCAG
>JBAVVE010000079.1:0-1936 GCA_049697135.1 Bathyarchaeia archaeon
CTAGGGGGGGTAGGGTACATTCTGGCCGAACTCGCATGGACAAGTCTTGGAATCGTTGGCCTAATCGGGGAATTGATGGCACTTCTGGTAGCCTGTGCTATCGTCGCGATAATACTTGCCGTTCTTATTATCCGTCGTCGAGTCATTGTAAGGTAGCCGGAGAGCTCGGGGGACCATGGATAGGATGATTGGACACATAGAACGAGGTAGCGGGAGGTGAAATGAACGATCTACTGTCCATATTGCCTGAAGAAGGGTGTGCCACTTTCTGCTATGCGATGGCATGACTTCAGATACGCAAAACCAGGAAAACCTCTCAGAGAAAACAGACGGAACAAGCTTGCGCTTTGGGAGATGAGTCATAGCGACGGATGCGTCAGCGTTGGCGCGGGATTCCCCTGACTTGACGAGTTCGGCTGCTTCCACTCGTGTGGTCATTATGGCTCGTCTCGAGATTCAATCATGCTACGTTGCGGTTGCAGGTTTCGAGTCAAATCGCGATTCAACGTCAGGATGACCGTAGCCCTTCATCGGCCACGGGTCTGCTGGGAGACTCGAGAAGATCATATCCAACTTATCAGCCAAATCGATCAACTCTTCCCTAAGGGCAGAGTCGCTAATCCTTGGTGGCCACCTTCTCATATTGACTACGGCGAGTCCAATCTCATAATTCGCTTGTTGGACCCGTCTACCAGTTTGAAGAAGCAGGTAAATGGCATCTCCGAGCTTCTCTATGGTACCCACACACAAGACAATCAATTCCAGAACCGACGAAGTCAGTCCAAACCTAGCTGGTTGTACGAATTCGTAACGATCGTTACCCTTGGCAGAACGAGGACAAGGAGAAGGACGCCTCCACCGGAAGATCAATCAAGAGGATCATCCCCCGTACTAAGCAACGCGGAGGACGAAAGAAGTGAGATTGGAAGAAGAGATCACAAATCTGCTGAAGAGAGAACAGGTGGTCCAATCGGGAGGGATGAGCATGCTAGAAATACAGGCTGAGCTAAGTTATCCTGAGGTGCAAGTCAGTGACACTGTTCACGCGCTATACGACAAAGGAGTCTTGGTCGGAGTCCCAGATAAGAAAGCTGGCACGTGGTACCGAAAGTACTACTTCCCACCTCACAGCGAACAGACCGTGTTAGAGAGACTGGAACAAGTTTTCACGGAGATAGGTATCCCTTCATTCATCGATGTCAGAGTATCGAGGGCAGGTAGAACTTTCCTGATTGGCGTCCACGGTCGAACGCCCTTCACCATTGTCGACTATTCGAGTGACCCACCACTTGTACTTCACGACCGCCGAGCAGGTGGAAAGCACACCGAAATAGTCTATTCCAAGAAGCGGTATAGGTATGTGTGCAAGAGGGGAAGCATAAACAGAGTTTATGACCATCACGGAAATCCTGCCTAATGAGGAACAAGTAGCTCCAATGAGATTTGAAATACATCTCTAGATTCTTTGTATGCGGGAACTGAATCAACCGACGTTCGTGTGTTCTCTATGCTTTCGTTGCTAACTGTGCGCACCAGCATCCGACGCTACCCCTACCAAAATGAAGAAATGATTGAGCGGAGAGTGTATCTGGAGGTACTAGCACATTGACTGTGAGCCGCACTATTCATGTTTCGAAGATCATCAAAGCTCCAGTAGGGTTCGTCTATAATTGGTGCACAGACTTCAGGGAAGACGATAGCAAGATCTCGGGTTCGAAGACGAGAAGAATCGTCTTGCAGAAGACGAGACGACGGTCAGTCTACATCTCAGCCTTCACATGGGCAGGTAGGTCTAGGTACGGCGTCAATGTCGTGACACTCCGTCCGCCGAACGGATGGCATCTGGACTATGTTGGAGAGGAAGCTGATGAGATCGGCGACTACCGACTGACAAAGCTTGGTCCCGGAAGGACAAGGCTGGACATGACGTTCAAGG
>JBAVVE010000080.1:0-9427 GCA_049697135.1 Bathyarchaeia archaeon
TCCCAAGATTGTTGCTGCCCTCTCCCTTGCAGTCATCACGGCAGCAAACGTGTCACTAGTCTCTCCGGATTGGCTTACTGCGAGAATCGTGCTGTCGATACCAATCGATCTGCCGTGTTGTTCAACACATTCTGACGCGATCACTGGGTGAGTCCCTAGGAAAGCAAGCTTGGAGAATATGTATGACGCAGCGAGACACGCATGATATGATGTCCCGCAAGCGATAAGATAGACTTCTCGTGCTCGTTCCAGAAAAGTCGCCATCAGGTCAAGGTAGTGTTCCTGCAGTCTGAGCGTGTTTCGAAGCGTCTGTGGCTGCTCATGAATCTCTTTCAGCATGAAATGCGGGTAGCCGCCCTTCACGGCCATCTCGGGGGACCAATCAGCAATCCTCGGCTTCCGCACAACAATGCTTGAATCGCGAATCTTCCTGATCTCGAAATCTTCTGGCGAAAGCGTGACGAGTTCTCCGTTATCCACTGTGACTGTCTTGTTGGTTAAAGGAAGGAGTGCCGGAATATCGGATGCACAATAGTGCCCGTCTGCCCCTACTCCGATCACGAGTGGGCTCTCATTCCTAGCACATACTATCTTGTCAGGTTCCTTTGTTGAGATTGCGGCGATAGAGTAGGCGCCCTCAAGCTTCTTGACAGTTTCCAGAACAGCATCTCTGAAGCTCAGAGGAGGGGCTCTGTTCAAGCCGTCTTCGATGAGGTGGGCTATCACTTCCGTGTCGGTCTTGGATCTGAGAACATGGCCACGTGCTTCCAGATCCTGTCTTAGCTCTGCAAAGTTCTCTAAGATGCCATTGTGGATCACGGCGACTTGTCCCTTGCAGTCCAGATGTGGATGCGCGTTGACTTGCAGCGGGGCACCATGCGTAGCCCATCTTGTGTGCCCAATGCCAATGCTTCCCGGCAAATCGTCCAGGTTGTGGATCTGGTGCACCTCATCGATCTTCCCTCGATCCTTCTTCACGTAGAGCTTACCGTCAGATATCGTGGCCTCACCTACAGAGTCATAGCCTCGATACTCCAGCCTCTTCAAAGCGGCGTGTATTATGGGCGCAGCATTCCCTCTTCGCAAGACGCAACCGAAAATGCCGCACATAGTTGGGTCTACTCGTTGATCATTCGTTTCTCAGCTAATTGTGTCTGTCGGTTCATGCAATGCAATGCGTAGTGAAACGGTCCAGTCTGCTGCGGACTAGTCACTGCTTCATCTTGTGTGATGCGATGAGAAAGGGGTAAGACGGCGGGCGAGCTCAAAGCATGATATGAGCTCGCTCGTTTGTGGGTTGGATGTCCATAAGGATAGTGTCTACGCGACTGTGATGAGTTACAGTGGAGAAGTGGTTGACAGGAGGAAGCTGTCTAACGATGAGGTCGTTGGCTTCCTCGAACACTACGCTGGATCATCGTTGAAGCTGCCAGAGTAGCCGTGACCCATGACCATAATGGGGCGAGCGCAAGCTCCTGTCTTCAGACATGGAGTAAGCGAGCCCTCAGTAGTTTTAAAGGAGTACATTCAGACGCAGAGCAAGAGATGAAACGCAGCAACCTCTTCGCTCTCGCGCCAACGCGAGAACAGCATCACATACTCCAAGAACTCGGAGTCAATTGTGCGAAGCTGTGGAATGAAGTCAACTACCTCCACCGCCAACAGTACCAGAACTACCTGCGGCTCGACTGGAACCCGCGAGTCTACAAGAAGTACGTACCACTGGTCGGCTCCGCGACAGCGCAGCAGGTCGTCCGCAAGAACAATGAGGCGTGGCGCAGTTTTCTCGCTCTGAAACAATTAGAGCGACGCGGTAGTCTCCCGGCTGGAATGAAGAAAGTAAGGACTCCAGGCTACTGGAAGCGGGACGGACGATACCTCCTCAAGATTCTGTTCCGCTGCGACAGCTACCACATGCGGAATGGCTGTGTGGATTTGCCGCGTGGCCTCTCAATACCGTTCAAAGGCAAGTTGAAGTGGATTGGTAAGCATGGACGGTTAGAGGTCTCATGGGATGCATTGTCGGAGAAGTGGCGGGTCTTTCAATCAGTAGTGGTTAAGCCACTCATCACCCCGTTAGGGTCTAAGATCTGCTACATCGACATAGGCGTACGGAACCTCGCAACCGTCTGCCTCACCGAATGGCGTCAACCAGTCGCCTACCAGTCAGGGCGCCTCCTAGCGGATTGGTGGTACTGGACCAACCGCATAGCCCAACACCAACAGCGACTCATCGCTGTGAATGAAAGGAAGAAGTCGAAGCAACTTTCGCAACTCTACAGGATAAGGAAGAACCGTTTCAGACATGCAGTAGCCACATTCGCTCGCCAGCTCGTCAAGGATCTCTACAGGCAAGGCGTGTCAAGAATTGTTATCGGTGAACTCACAGGCATACGAGATAAGAATCAACATGGCAGGCAAGGAAATGCGATGGTTCACAACTACTGGAGCCACAAATATGTCGCGGACAGGCTTAGGTGGACGGCTGAAGAGTATGGCATGAATGTTCGCACAGTTTCGGAAGCGTACACAAGCCAGACCTGTCCACGATGCCATTCACGACATTCGCAGCGCGTTCTGCGCGGGTTCCGCTGTCTGGATTGTGGTTTGGAGGCGCATAGGGACGCAGTTGGCGTCTTGAATATAGCTGCCCGCTGCGGCGAGCATGCTGTCAGGCCAATGGTTTGGCCTATGCTTCTACACTGGGATGGATGCGGGTGGAACCGCAACAACGGAATGCCCACCCAACAGAGGATCATTGTGAAAGCATGAATCTCCCGACTTCAGTCGCGGAGAGAATCAAGCGAGAATGCGATCCTTCTATGAACGCGTGAAGCATAGAAGAGGCGACCAGAAAGCGATCATAGCCGTCGCGAACAAGATGCTCAAGGTAATCTGGTTCATGCTCACGCGGAGAGAACCATACCAATCCAGGAACGAGAAACGCTACCAGCAAAAACTTAACTCAATCGTAGCGTGACAGAACCATCGGCTGGCAGCAGGAAACGTGGGATCACCAACCTAGACCACAACATCTTTCACAAGTGCGCACCAAGGGACCCACACACACAAAACCATTCATTCACGACGGTTCAATTTACGACGCCCGCACCATGAGACCTACACACACAAGAAAATCACTCCTCCTGTGTGCGCACCAGATGAGCCTAGAGCATCATGTTTCCCGAAGAACCTTCGAAGAACATCTGAGAAAGGCGGAGAGTAAGATTCTGTGCGCCACTGCCTCGGCTGGTATCATTCATTGTTTGGTGCCACAGTTCGGGCAGAAAGTATCTCCGATAGCTACTGAGTGTCCACAGTGGGAGCAGCGTTCTGATGGGGCTCCCATCTGGGTTGCTTTCAACTGTTCTATGGCTTGAGCCAGCTGGTCGTATGGCGATTTTGCGAGGGCAAGTCCTAGGATCCCTGCCGCGGCTATTCCATTCATCGCAGATACGAAGATGAGTGAGCAGGCTTTCATGTCGCCTGATGGCGTCTGGTAACGTAGCCTGAAGTATGGGGTGCCCCATACTCTATCGGCCTTCGCTTCGGTTATCTTGTTGAGTGGAATTTCGAAGCTGCCCTCATTTCTCAGTCCTTCCTCAATCCTGTTGCTGTAATCCGCTCTCTTGGCGGTCACGTATTTTCCGCCCAAATATCGAATATAGACGAGTCTCCGATTGGTGAGGATCAGCTGGCCTTTGAGCGCTTGGCCCATTCCCGGTTTCTCTTTCGGGTAGAATCCCACATCAGCCTTTGTAACGACGGGCTCTCCTGATTCCACCATTGCACGTCACTCCTTCTAAAGTCTACTCGGGCCTTAAAATGTGACTGCGTCTGCTGCAGGCTTGGTTTTCTCAAGCGCCGATGTTTCATATTCGGTTCCATCAGATGTAGTTTCGCCACGGTGCCCTTCATCATTGGAGCGACATTTCTTGTCATCAGCATTGCTGTTCGGATTTGGGCATGATTTTATGTGTATGCGCACCACTAGACCCACACACACGAAACGCCCATTCTATCCCTCTACAGATGCATGGTGTGATGCCGAGTAGTTACAGCTAGCGACCTACGCAGGGTTCAGCTGTGGGAGCGGGGAAAACGAACCTACTAGGAGCCGTGAGGGTTCTGTCAACGTTTGTGACGAGATCTTGCCGCTATCCGTTGCTTGTGTTTTCGCCCGCGCCGATGCAGGCGGAGCACATTGTTCCACTGAGGGTCAGTCATAGCCTTGAATGCCATGCCACACTGTAGGCACTTTCTCCTTTTGAATCTCTTTGGTTTGCTCAAATCATATCATGTAAATGAGAGGTCGGTTCATGGTGAAAAGCCTTCCTAGCCTGAGACTACATAGGTGGGACGTTTGTTGCGGAGAGGCGTGTTTTCGTCGTCGTCATGTTTGGTGCGGGCGTCGTAGTTTGAATCGTCGTCCGTCGTTTTGGAGTTGTTTTGTGTGTGTGCGCACGAAAAGACCCACACACATCGGAACAGAAGAGACTGCTAGACAAGAGCGATGCCGCAGTTCGGGCAGAACGTGGAGCCTTCACTCGGCGCTCCGCATTTGGGACAAGCCGCACCGTACTTGTCGATTATCTGCCAGAACCGGTCGGGAAGCCTCCACTGCTTCCAAGCACCATATGCCGCTGTCACTAGCAGAGGAGCGAACACTATGGCGCCAACAGTGCCAACTGCGGCTTTGTCCGCCCACTTCTGCACACCAAGCGTCACTGTGATGCCGTCCTGACTCTTCCTGAACTGTGCGGTCATTGCGCTCGCCATGCCCGTGACGGTTCTCAGAATGCTGCGCTTTCTCACTTGCACGAGCATGTCGGGCGCAGTCCTCAAGACCTGAGTTTCATAGCCTTGTGCTGAGAAGTATTCCTGCAGTTCCTTAACGCATGCCGCAACATCCATATTCTGAGAATAGACGCGTTGATCAACCATTGCGGCACAACGCTAGGGCGACATCGATCGCTGAGTGTATATTACTTCTACTGTTTCGAACAGCTCGGGGAAACGGATGGGCCGAGGGCGAGACTTGACGAAACTCTACCGTCGTTGCTTGACACATCCGCAACCGACGCCTCAAGGATTGGCGATACTACGGCTGGAATGACAAAGGCGGTTGAGGCCTTGTGTCACACGATGTAGATTTGGACACAGACAATCTGTCTAGCCAGGACACGAACCGGGATTGTCAAGGGATTCCTCCCCTAACCATACAACGGACACGCTCACGAGCAGGGGAGGAATAGGAGGAGCATTTTCGTCGTCGGGTCACTTGGTGCGCGTGTCGTCCTCGGGTAGGCTGGTGCGCACACACACCACTCCTCCTGACAGTTCAAATTCGGACGCCCGCACCAAGGGACCACACACACAATCGAGCCCAAATCACGATGCGCGCACGGACAACATCATTGGTTACGAAGTCCCAGACCGTGGATAATTCCTATCATTCAAGAAGCGAGAGTCACGTCAAGGCAATGCCTATCGGTTTTTTCAAAGGCATGCCATCAAATAACGGCGTAATGGATTTTGGCTGTCAATATCAATGTGCAGGGGTTGGTCCGCGACAGTTTTCCTGCGAATGTCCACCGATTATCTCTGACTTGTGATTCCAAGTGTCCCTGCACAGGCAGACGTTGAATCCTATACCGCCAGGCGGCTCGATTCCATATTTCACGTAGATATCTGCCAAGCCTTGCTTGACCTTGCGGTAGTAATCCAGCCCGGGCGTTTGCACTTTGCCCATTACAGATCTTCCAAAGGGTATCCATATTGATGCTATGGCGACAATGCCTTCGGTCGCGAGGTACTCAGCGCCTTTGAGGAAGCTCTCCAGTGGTTCAATGCCGACGACAAATGAGCTGCATGCTTTGTTGGGGCCATACTCTTCTGATATGTACTTCAGGCAATCCAGATACCTCCTTCGCCCCGCGAATTTCATTTTTCCAGGGGTTATGCTCTTTGCCAATTCCTCATCCCAAACCTCGAGACTGCATGCGACTCTGTTGGCGCCTCTTTCGAATAGCTGATCAACCAGTTTGGGATCTATGGGAGGCGTCGTATACACCAAGACCTCGCCACGGATATTCTTGAGCCCTACAACGGAATCTATCTCATCGAGATAGTCCTTTATGATGCCGCATTCCGCTTGTGGATTGGTGGTTGAGCCCCCAGTTAGTTGGAGATATTTTGCGGCCTTCTCTTTGTTGATGGCGTAATCGGTGATCTCAGCCACATCTCGAGTTGTGGGAACAGGAGGGTTTGGTTTGTTCTTGCGAGCGAGTTGCTCGAAGACTCCTCCTGAGTAGCAGAATTGACATGCGTAGCCCGCACGAGCGTAGTCACAAGCCCAGAGGCATTGAAAGGACAGGACATCAAGTCCCTGCAATACGGCATTGCCGATATACGGCAGACCATTGCTGGTCACCTGTTCGTAGAAATGAGATGCTGGGGGGAATTCCACCTCCGTGATCTTCGTGCCATGGTACGAGATGATGGGCCTACCGGAATCGGAAACCTCGAGTCTAAACGGGGAAGGGGCTTGGAGAAATGACCTGAAGGATCTTAGAGAGTTCAAAGACATCGCGGACTTCAAGTGCCTCAAATGGAGGGCTACGTCGGTCAACTGAACGACGGTCCCGTCTGGCAGGATAAGGCAATTGCAGGCCAAAGGATCGGGGTATATCCGATGGGTCTTGCCGAATATCTCGTAGATTTCACTACTGACCTTGACCCCTCTGGTGACTATCATCGCTTTCAAGTCTAATGAGTCAAGTTCTTCTCCGTCCAGGCGATATTTCCGAAGCATATTAGCATCCAATGAGAACTCCTGTATTAGAGTTGTAGGATTGAAGAGAAGCCTGCGCATCTGAGTTTCGACCAAGAGTCTAAGAAGGCGTCCGAATTTGAACCGTTGATTTGTGTGTGTGGGTAGGCTGGTGCGCACACACACACAAATTCAAACTACGACGCCAATCGACGGTTCAAATTCGGGTGCCCGCTCCAAGTGACCCACACACACAAAATAGGGAAACGACGACGCACGACGGGTCAGACTACGACGCTCGCACCAGGGTATCCGACGTCGAAAACATGCGAAAGACATCCCACGTAACTTGAATCGTGACAGAAAGGTGACAGAGGACTGACTAGGGGGGAGGCGACGGGAAGCAAGAGGATAAAGCGAAGAGAAGGTCAGAGAGCTCATTGGAATACCCCCCTGAGAGGTGGGCTACGGTTGAGTGACGACGTTGTTTGGGACAAGGCGAAGGGTGAGCTTCGCATACTGGGTCAACGTCACATAGCCATTGACATTCAGGGGCTCTGTGAGCACCTCGACCTCATAGTCGGCCCTATGGTTGCGGAGGTCGTCATGAATCAGCACGAGTTTCGCCAAGGGAAAGAAGATGCAGCTAGTGCTCGCCAAGAAAAACCGGAAGCAACTATTCAGGAACTGGTCAACTCCTTCGCAAATGCTGAGACCCTTTCGGGCGTAGGTGTTGTGAGAGTAATCATCACTGAGGCCTCTCCTGGCCCCATCGACGTGGAGATATCAAACCCATGTGTGAAGAAGACTACTGGCGCCGCCAGGTCCTTTCTCTTCTCCTACTGGTGTGGCGTGTTCACTGAATTACTTGGCAACGAATTCAAGATCGACCAGGTGAAATATGATGAGAACAAGAACCTGCTAAAGGGGCGGGTTATCCCGAGGTAGCTCAATTGAATACCAAGCTTCGCCCTGATGACCTAGCTGTAATCCTTCTTGTTGTGGGCGTGGTACTGTTCTATTTCGTTGCTCAGGGGACCCATGCACTGTTGCTGTTTGCTAACTACGGGCTTATTGCGTTTGTAGGATCTGCGGGAGTGCTTGGCTTGATCAGTTCCATTCGATTGGGTAAATCTTTGCCGGGTTTTCTGTCTCTGGGCTTCGCCGTTGGCTTGATAGTATGGATGCTCGGTCTTGCGGTATACAGTTACACGTACCTGATCGCAGGTGTTGACCTACCTTACGTCTCTTTGGCGGACGTCTTCTACTTTCTCTCGTACCCACCGATGATTTTTGGCTGTATAGGTCTGCTTCGACTATTTGCGCCGTCGCTGAGGAAAGCGGACTGGGTGGTTATGGCGGTCGTTGGGGCATCGTTATTCATTGCGACGGTGGACTATGTCGTGATCCCATCAGTCCAGACTCTTAGCGGTCCTCTAGAGGTTCTCACGACTGTTCCTTATCCACTGCTTGATGTGCTTGTGTTCCTCCTGCTTCTTCCCCCTGTATTCGCCTTCAGGAAGGGCATGTTCCAAGCACCCTATACTCTGCTGGCATTGGGCGCTTTCCTCATTGCCTTGGGTGATCTGGTATTCACCTACGTCAATCTGGAGATTGGGTACTACGACGGTCACCCACTCGACTTGCTGTGGTTCACAGGATGCATTGCGTATGGGTATGGATTCTGGCGGCAACATGCGGGTTTCAAATTTCGGCAATCAGAATGAGATGCCCACACGCAAGACGCCTATTCGATCTGTCTGGACTCGATGTGTAGGGTGCAATAGATCTTCACTGCACACACAAGCAAGGGTTCAAATTACGACGCCCGCACCAAGAGACCCACACACACACCGCCAGTCCAAATCATGACCCTCGCACTGCTAGTACCACATACAGGAAACGATGACGAGCGAACACGGAGACGCGTAGGACCAGGTCCAGCAGTCTCTAGGATATCTGCCTCTGCGAGAGCCACTATTTCAGGAACTATCTAGCTCTCCATCACTTTGTCGTATCTGAACTCCGTGAAGTCTTCTTCCTCGTTGTATTCTTCCCCGACCTTCTTGTAGCCGCATTTTTCGTAGAAGTGATGGTTGCGCGTAGACCATTGCGGTGTCCCAAGACTCCACTTGCGTGCGTCTGGGTAGGTCTTCTCAATGAAGTGAATGGCTTCGGTTCCAATTCCTAGGTTCTGGTACTGTGGGTCAACCCATATACTCCCAAGGATGTTGTTGCCGTCTTTGTTGATGAAGACGATGAATCCGCCGACAACTTTGTCGCCTTTCGTTATCCTGTAGCATATTCCAGGGCCCATCCATTTCCTGAGGAAGTCTCCTGTGTTGTATCCTGGCGGGCCGCCTCCAGCAGGATTGCCCCTGAATCTCCGAGTGTCGTCATCAAATGCTCGAGTCATGACCTCAGTCAGTTCCGGAATATCGTTCACCACGGCCTTCTTGAATACGATTTCAAGATTTCCCACTTGACTTCCTCGCTGCCATCTCATCTTCCGTAGAGCTTTCGCACCCGTACACAAGCCACTACATAAGAAAGAAGGGTTATCAGGGGATTCCTCTCCCGCCCGTCGTCGTAGAGGAATTGTGTGTGTGTGAGTAGGTTGGTGCGGGCACCCGAATTTGAACCCTCAGCCTTCTC
>JBAVVE010000081.1:0-2063 GCA_049697135.1 Bathyarchaeia archaeon
ATCCACCAGTATGATGCGATCTTGGTGGAACTGAAGGATGGAACGATCTTTGGCATCGTCAAAGGGAGCGAATCTATGCCCGAGTACTTCCGAACCAGAGCAGCCGCCAAGACCGCAAGAGATCGACGAGCACTGCTAGAAATCGTTGAGGCGACTCGACCGGATGCCCACGTAGATTCGATAACGCTTGAGACGCTGCTGAATGGTCTCCGCGGAATGAAGACGCGCCATGTGTGGCTAGAGAGGAGAACGCCACCCAGCCACGAAATGGCATTCCTGAACCTGAAAGAGCTGGGAACCTTCCTGCGGAGACAAGGTGCATAGAATCGCAGCAAGTCTTCCAGGCGGAAGCTGCAACCTTAATAAATGCGTCACTTTGCCTATGTACGATTTCGCTCCGGCTTGGTGCGCATGATGGCAAAGTTCAAGGTAATCGTGTCCGACCCGCAGACAAGGAAAGCAACCGTGGCGGAGCTCGAAGGATCTAGAGCTCAAGTCCTAGTCGGGAGAAGCATCGGCGACATCATCGATGGCTCCCAGCTCGGGCTTTCTGGCAGCAAGCTCAGGATTACTGGTGGCTGCGACAAAGACGGCATCCCGATGCGAGCAGATGTTCACGGCGGAGCAAAGAAGTACGTCGTCCTTTCCGGCGGAGTCGGGTTCAGACCCAAAAGGGAAGGAGAAAGGAGACGAAAGCTGATTCGTGGTAGAATGATAACCGACGAGACGTATCAGGTCAACACCGTGGTCTTCACCGGTGAAGAGAAACCTGTCGAGAAGCCGCCTCCGGTCAAGGAACCTGAAGCAAAGCCGCTTCCACCCCGCGAAAAGGTTGTTGAAGCCCAAGTGAAGAAGACCAAGCCCGCGAAGAAGCCTGTCAAGAAGGTACGAAAGAAGAGGTAGCAGTGGTTTCAGCCGATGGAAATCAAGGTAAGCAACGAGTCGTACAACCCCCTGCTCAAGCGCAAGGAGATCAACCTTGAGATTGATCACAAGGGAGAGGGAACGCCACAGCGGTTCGACATAAGAAAGCGAATGGCTTCCAAACTAGGCGCCAAGATCGAGAACGTCTTTGTCGTCGGACTCCACACATCGACTGGACTCCAGAAGACGGCCTGCTCACTGCAGATCTACGACGACCCGTCCTTGGCATTGTCAACTGTTCCCGAGCACATGGTCATCCGAAACTTGCCGCCTGAGGAGCGAACCAAGGCGAAAGAAGCAAAGTCAGGTAAGGCAGAGAAGAAGGCAGAGGCCAAGCCTCCAGAGAAGAAGGCAGAGGCCAAGCCTGCACCGAAAACTGAAACAGAAGCCTCCAAACCGGCCAAGTAGCTAGTGCACAGACATGAGCGAGAAACAGGTAGAAAAGAAAGAGCGTGAAGCTCGAGCGAGCAAACTGTATGAGCTCGATCCCGCAAAGGGACAGGCCAAGCTCAGGAACAAGAAATGCCCAAGATGCGGCAACTTCATGGCACACCACATGAAGCCGATCGACCGCTGGACATGTGGTTCCTGCAGTTTCACTGACTATGTTGAGAAGAAGAGTTCTACCTAGTCAGCCTTGACCATCTTCTCTAGGAAGAAGCAAGCTTTCTCTCTGGCTTCACTATCCACTTCTATCAGCACTAACCCTTCATTTGGCTGGCCATAGATCACAAGAGAGCCCAATGGGGCCGTCGCCATCGCGACAAGAGTAAGCAAGTCCTCCTCTCCGTCGACAATCACGAGCGCGTCCCCAGATTCTATCGCGTCATCTATTGCTGCCCAGGCATCGAACCCAATCGTTCCTGGCTCGTTTCGAACGCGGAAAGTCCTCTTTGGAAAGGCATCCAACGATTCCGCCTGAGCTCTGTTTTCCTTGTTGTCGATGATGGTAACATCTCTGCGAACGCCCGTCTTCACGGCATTCCTTGAGACGGCGTCGCCGACAAAGATGACTCGCGGAGGTTTCTTGACGGATATGAGCTGCGCAATCTCCTGATAGATCTCCCGGCGCTCCCCTGGAAGCAGTCTACCTAGAGGTATCTTGAGCGAAGACCTGAGCGCCTCTGTCAAGACGAGCT
>JBAVVE010000082.1:0-8272 GCA_049697135.1 Bathyarchaeia archaeon
ATAGGAACAGTTCGGCGCCACGTTGACAGAGTCGGATGTATCACTTGAACCTGTTGCCAGCTCGTTTCGTGTGCCTAAGCATCTGGTAGGGTCGAGATTGACTGGAAAGCAGACGCTGAAATCAGAAAGTCGAGCTTAGGGGGTCTTCCTTTGGGTTGATGATTGGGCTACGAGTTTGCCCTTTCGTATGACGTGTGAGGCCTCAGGGTGGTAGGTGTATGCTTCAAGCAGGTCGTTAGCGTCGTGTATGACTATGTTGGCTTCGTTTCCGGCTGCGAGGCCGTACTTCCCGACGTGCATTATCTTGGCTGGGTTGACTGTTATCATGTCATAGATTGTTTCTCGGTCTTGGGATGTGAACATCCAGAGCAGGTGAGACGCGAGGAATGCTACCTCAAGCATGTTACATCTCCCATACGGGTAGTATGCGTCGTTCACGTCATCTTGACCCAATGCGACGTTTATCCCGGCATTGAGCAGGTCCTGCACTCGCACGTGGAACGGACCGGTGTGTGGATCAGTGACGATTCCCATGCCTGCGCGTTTGAGTATGGCAATGAATTTTCTGTGATAGATCTCGTTGTAGAGGGCGGTTGCTCTCGCATGGCATGCTGCGATTCTGCTGGTCCAGCCTTCCTTGATTGCCTTCACGGCCAGGTATTCGGTGGTTCTGAGTTCCGGATCCCCACCGTCGTCAGTTAGCATTGCGATGTCTTTGTTGAACTTCTTAGCAAGCTCGTATGCGAAGTCGATGTGATGTTTCATGTCCTCGTCTGTGTATTCGATCCATGGAATGCCGCCGACCACGTCAGCGCCGAGCTCCATGGCCTTCCACATGTATTCCTCCGCGCCAGGCTCTCTCCTTATGCCGTCCTGCGGAAACGCCACAACCTCAACGTCGACTAGCCCCTTGAACTCCTCACGAATCTTCACTAGAGCTTGTATGCCGATCAGCTTCGCCTTCGTGTCCACATCCGCGAACGCTCGAATGTGGCTTACACCATGGAATTTCGCTTCGGTGAGTACTTTGCGAACGCGATCGATGATCTCGCTCTCCTTATACTTCTCCTTCACCTGCGATGCGAGCTCAATCGCGGTCATGGTCCCCCCCTGCCCACCGTGCTGGTATTGACGAAAGACCTCCTCAGTAACCAGTGGCCCCGTCATGACCTTGTCGAGATGAAGATGCGCTATCACGAAAGTCTCCGTCGTGAGCTTGCGTTTTGCATCAATCTCCAGTTTCCCAGAGCCCCTAATGCCTGAACCCATCTGCTGAATCTGGCCGTTTGAAACTGCGATGTCCGCAATAGCGCCGGATCGGAGCTTAGCATTCCGAATCAGAATATCGCAATCCAATCTTTTTTCACTGACACGCACGGTTCTGATTCTGAATCTATAAAAGCGTTTTATAGTGCAGGCTGACCCACTTCTGGGCCCCCCGAGGGCTTGGCCACTTGACATTCAAACTGGGAGGATATACGGGCAAGTATCTTCGCGTCGACCTGACAACCGGCAAGATCAACGATGTTCCGCTTCCGGAAGAAATGGCAACAGACTACCTTGGAGGAAACGGTTTCGGCACGAAGATCCTTTGGGATGAAGTGGGCCCTGGTGTTGATCCACTCGCACCAGAGAACCGACTTATCTTCGCAACAGGACCGCTAACCGGAACAGTATTTCCAACGGCAGGCAGGCTCGAAGTCATAGCAAAGTCCCCACTGACTGGAATATACGGCGACGCCAATTCCGGTGGACATTTCACTCCCGAGCTGAAGCATTCGGGCTACGACATGATAGTCTTCCAGGGCCGATCAGAGAAGCCAGTCTACCTCTGGCTCCAACCCAATCATGCAGAACTTCTGGACGCGGCATATCTGTGGGGAAAAGGAACCCACGAAACGGAGACTCTGATCAGGGAGAAACATGAAGACAATAGGATCCAAGTCGTCTCGATCGGACAAGCAGGCGAGAAACTAGTCAGATATGCTGCAGTAATGACGCATGGATGCGCAGCTGCTAGAGCTGGAATGGGCTGCGTGATGGGCTCCAAGCGGCTGAAAGCAGTCGCCGCGCGTGGAGACCTCAGGACCCCGATTGCGAAGCCAGACGAGTATCTCAAAGCATGTCTTGATTCTCAGAAGGAGATACTGAACAACCAGTACACTCCGAATGTCACACGGTTTGGGACTCCGCAGCTTTCGACCCTGATGAGTGAGGTTGGCAGATTTCCAACCAAGAACTTCCAGATGGGACATTTCCCCTACGTCGAAGACATTAGCGCCGAGCAGATTGACAAGAATCATTTTGTGCGACGGATAGCGTGTTTCTCATGTCCTATCGGGTGCCACCATGTCATCGAAGTCAAGGAAGGAAAGTACAAGTCAGTAGACCTAGTCACCGAGTATGAGACGGTCAACTCGCTCGGTGCAAGAGTCTGGAATCGAAACCTACCATCAATCGTTAAGGGAGGGTTCCTATGCGACGACTACGGTCTAGACACAATATCCACAGGATCTGCCATCGCATTCGCAATGGAACTCTACGAGAAAGGCATAATCACCCGAAAAGACACGGACCTCGATCTCACGTGGGGTAACCCGGACACAGTAATCGAAGCCATAAACAGAATCGCATTCCGGAAGGAAATCGGAAACGTGTTGGCCGAAGGCGTTCGCAGGGCAGCCTCCGTCATAGGAAAGGGCTCCGAATACTATGCGATGCACATCAAAGGACAAGAGATGCCAGCCCAAGACGGCAGATCACAGCAATCAATGGGACTCGCACAAGCCACTGCAAGCAGAGGAGCAGATCACTTGAAGGGATTCCCGACCATTGATGAAACCGGATATCCCACAGAAGCAGTCCAACGCTACGGACAACAGTACATGCCAGAAATAATTGACGGCATACAGACTAAGTACAAAGCGATGGTAGTGAAAGACGGCGAAGAGTTCGCAGCAGTCATAGACTCGAGCGGAATATGCAAATTCGGCACGTTCTTCCCGCCGGCCCTGTATTGGGATGAAGTCGCGAAGGCCATTTCGTTGATAACCGGCAGAGAGTTGAACGCTTCCGGATTGAAACAGATCGGAGAAAGAATTGTCAACCTTCAGAGAATGTACAACGTAAGACATGGAATAACACGCAAGGACGACCGACAACCTCGCCGACTGCTTGAGGAGAAGTCTCCATCCGGCAGGGCAAAGGGACACGTAGTATACCTAGACAAGATGCTCGACGAATACTACGAACTGAGAGGCTGGGACAAGAAGAGCGGGCTCCCAATCGAGCAGAAACTGAATGACCTTGGACTTGAGTACACGACTGAGGAATTGCGAAACGCAAGAAAGAAGCTGACCTGACCGACTAGGAACACACAAACTTCAGGGTCGCTCAAGCTCAGCATACTCTCAATGCTTTTCCTACTATTCGGAAGAATAGAACGCTCGCAGACAGGTTTACATGACGAGCGAACTCGCCGCAAGTAAAATATACTGGCCTACTAGTGCCGCCCTATCTGCGACAGAGACAAGCTGTAGGGCGAGAATATGGGAAACGCAACGTCGAGTAGATGGATGCTTATCATCTCAGGATTCATTATCAACCTGTGTTTGGGCACGGTCTACGCTTGGAGTGTCTTCAGACCTCCGTTACATCAGGCGCCTTATGGTCTAACGGTTTCGGAATCCGTTCTTCCGTTCAGCACATTCCTCCTCCTGTTCGGTATCACCTTCGCGTTTTCAGGTAGGATGATAGGGCAAGTTGGACCAAGACGACCCGCATTGATAGGCGCTCTCCTGCTTGGCGTCGGCTATGTTCTCTGTTACGCCATAGCAATAGCCCCAGGCTCCACGCTCTGGATCACGCTCATAGGGTTCGGGTTGGTGGCGGGAACCGGATGCGGTTTCGCGTATAACCCGCCGATAGCTGTCGTGGGAAGATGGTTCCCAGACAAGAGAGGACTAGCACTTGGATTGACCGTGATGGGATTCGGCCTGTCCGCTCTTGTGACAGCGCCAGCAGTTGTTGCACTGATCTCCATGGTCGGTTTGCCGAACACCTTCCTTGTTCTCGGCGTGGTCTTTCTGATACTCATGGCACTGCTCAGTCTGCTGCTAAGATTTCCCTCCGCGGAATGGGCGCCTCCTCAAGCGAAAATGTCTGCAACCAAGAAGAGTTGGGTTGCAGTAGCCAAGGATTTCACCACACAA
This sequence comes from Bathyarchaeia archaeon, assembly GCA_049697135.1. Lineage (GTDB taxonomy): Archaea > Thermoproteota > Bathyarchaeia > 40CM-2-53-6 > 40CM-2-53-6 > CAVPLU01. The sequence continues at coordinate 4,212 of JBAVVE010000082.1, forward strand.
GAAATGGTGAGAACGAGAACCTTCTACATCGCGTGGTTAGTCTACCTAGTCGGAACTGGCGCAGGCTTGATGGTCATCGGATATGCAAAACTGATAGCTACCGACATCACCGGATTGAAGGGCAGTCTAGAGTGGTTGGCTACGCTCGCCGTTTCAGTGCTCGCGATATCAAATGCTGTTGGACGACCATTTTTCGGGTTCGTATGTGACAGGATTGGACCCAAGAAGACCCTGCTGATCATGCAGGTTGTTCAGCTGTTCACGCTGGTGGCGCTGTTCCCGTATGCTCAGACGCTGCCGGTGCTCTATCTGGCGATTGTGCTGTTCGGAGTTACCTTTGGAGCCTACCTCGCCGTCATGCCCGCACTTGCATCATACTTCTTTGGCACGAAGAACCTCGGTCCAAACTATGGACTCTACCTAAGTGCATACGGCGTTGGCGGCGTAGTGCTGCCAATACTGATGGCAGCCATCCTTGGTTCGAAGCCCGTCTATGCAAGCTACGTGCAGGGATTCTACGTGACCGCCGTCCTAGTCATCATCGCGATGGTGCTAGCCCTGATAATGAAGCCGCCAAGGGTCCACTGAACCCGCTAGTGTTCCTAGGGGAATTGCGCGAATACTCTAGCGGAAGCAGCCTCGCTACATCTCGGCGCAGACAAGGCCTGCTCACAGTGCATCCATGAGAAGATCACATAAACAACTAGTCAGCATTAGGCAGACACTGTAATGGTGAATGCGTATTGTCATTCAAGCCTAAGAGCACTATCGAAGCATCGATCTTCGATCTCTGGAAAGAACTGGATCCATCTGCTGCCTTCATTGGCGGCCTGAAAGAGTATGCGGGACGAATGCCGCTGCCTGACTTTCCACACTTGGAGAGCCTGGCTCGTAATATAGACGAGCTGAGCTCCAAGTCTGAGACCAGGTCGCAGAAGAGACTGCTCGCCTCATTGGGAGAAAATGTGAAGCTCGCACTGATGGGCGAGGCACAGATACCGCCCGACATAGCGATTTCAGCTTTCTTCGCACATCTCATCAAGGAGGGCATGGTCGCAACTCACCTCACATCCCTAGCAAACGAGACCGCACGAGCGTTGACAGCATATTCGTCGACCAGCCCGAGCAGGTCCTGCCCGACAGGCATCAAGATCCTGACATCAATCAGATGTGCTGGACTACTCGAAGTAGGAGACATGCTCAAGAAACAGACGAGGAGCAAGCAACTTCAGTCAGCAGTCCAAAGCATGGTTGCTGCAGTAAACGACTATTCCCAGAAGTTCGGGGTGACTGGTTTCAAGAACAGTGGTTTCGACGAGATCGTTGAGATCTGCTCAAGAGAAGGATGCGATCTCGGCAGAAGCAGTTACTTCGCAGATGCCCTGGCGAACCTGTACGATTACAGCGAGTCACCGACCGAGCTTGAAGCTAGAGGAATGAGTATGCTGGACAGGGAGCTGCCCAGTTTCAAGCGTGAAGTCGAGGAGCTCGCATCCAAGCTCGGCGTGGAGGCGAAGGCCGAAGTTGTTGCTCATACGATATCGAAGAAGAAAGCTCTGAAAGCTTCTCGCGTCGTAGGCTACATCAAAGGCCTCAAGCAGCATGTAGCCAAACTCGTCAGCACTAACATCGTGAAGATCAACCCGCGATATGTGACAAGGGTTGTGGAGACACCAACCTACCTTTCTGGTATGTTTCCCTCAGGAGGAGCGATGTTTCTCGACTTCCTCACCAAGAAGCCATTCCAAGTCTTCATGGCGACCACTGACCCAAGAAGAGCGCCCGAGACTTCTCCAGCGGAACTGTTGAACCTGCTAGTTCACGAAGAGTACGGGCATTGCCTACACTCATCGAACTCAGCCATGTCGTTCGGAGCGAAGCCAACACTGACAGAGATGCTCCAATCCCAAGCTGGCAACGCAGTCTCCGAGGGCATATCATTCCACAGAGAAGTGGAATTCCTGAACTACCTCAACGAGATGAAACAGAGGAAAGCCACCACGAGTGAGCGCGCATTCCTCAAGTTTCTAGCCAAGTACGGCGGTGCAGAAGAAATCTTCCAAGAATACACGTTCTTCACTCATCTCTGGAGGATGGTGCGTTTCTTGCGTGTTGTCGGCGATGCGCGCATCAATTCAGACAAACAGAATCTGATGGAATTCATCGACTGGGCCAACAGAGAAACTGGATTGAGCAAGAGCATGGTCTATCACCAAGTCTTCCCCGCTCACCAAGGCAACGGACCAGGATACGCGTCGACCTACGCAATACTAGGCGAAAGCGTTGCAACCATCCAACAGGAAGCATTGAGAAACGGAAAGAAGCTCGTAGACTTCGACACTTACGCGTGCTCGCTCGGATTCCCGCCACGCTCGGTATTCGAGGAGAAACTCAGAACATACGCCACAGGCTAGCTCGTCAGGACTCTTCTCTCATCGCAGATCGGAATGAAAAGACGCAACCGACCACAAGTAGGGTCGCAGCTGAGAAAGTCACCCAATAGCCAAAGTGAAAGGAAAGATACCCCGCCATTATCGCGCCGATGAAAGCTGCGATACCAGTCAAGGCACTGTACACACCCAGCAGCTCGCCCTGTTTTCCTGGGGGCAGACTACGAAACAGAATCACCGACGACGAGGTCTGGTACAAAGCGTACGCGGTCCCGGTCATAGCAGTAACACCCATGCTTGCGTACAGAAGTGGGGAACTGCTAAGCGACAGCAAGACTGTGGCGACGCCCGCGGAGAATCCGACGATGCGAATGTACAGTGCGAAGAGTGCAACGCGACGTTCTCCGAAGCGACTGCATGCACGACCCGTGATGAGAAAGATCGCTGCTTCAAGGATGAAGAGTATCGAGTAGACTGTGAATACTCCAGAGTCTTCTAGCTGCCGGCTCTTCAGGAACGGCGTGTACGCCGTGAAGAAGAGATACGCCGCGCTGAAGAAAAGGAAGAATGACAGAAAAAGAAGCGGCAGATGCCTCGTGAATACGCTTCGCATCAGTTTCCCGAATGATCTGATATCCTCCAATGATGGAATGCTGATGAATATCATTGAGAATGCTCTGAGCCTCGTAACAAGGCTATCTTGGGTTAGGGCGACGATCTTCCGTTCAAGCGGGAACGCTGGCTCAGCCAGATACTTTGCAGCGAGTATCACTGAGAGAGAAGAGAAGCTCGCGCAGAGAAGGAAGTATCCTCTGAGTGGAAGGAAGTCAGTCCAAAATGCGCCGGGAATTGCACCCGCGGCGGTGCCTATGAGGGTCAATGCCGAATACTTGGCATACGTCATTGACAGCGTCTTCTTTGGTGATGACTCTATCAATAGCAGGCTGACCGCAGGACTCGCCGCAGTCGACACAACAGCATAACACACGTAGAGCAGCAGGAGTGCACCGATTTCGTTGACGAAGAACCCCGCAACGAGCAGAACTGTGATGCCGAGGTAACTGTAGGTCACGAAGGGCTTACGCTCACTCTTCCTGTCCACAGCAAGCCCCCACAGGATCGAGGACGGAATCAATGCAAGGCTGTATGCCGACGCGACGTTGCCAACGTCTATGACGGTTCCGCCGAGACTGATGATGTAGAGCGGGAGGAGCGTGGTGAATCCACCTATCGCTGCGTTAATCGGGACGAAAACCCACAACCACTTCTCGTCCCTCTTCTCTGGTGTTGCCAAGGCGTGCCCCTTCGAGTCGCGTATACGCAAAACGCGCTGTCGATATTGTACGCTCGCATTTGAGATGACAATCAGTCATTTGAAGTTTGATCATCTAATCGCATGGATAGACACATGTATTGATCGCTCAGGCTCTGTGAGCCAGTGAGAAGTGAACAGATCCGGGCGTTGGAATTGACGACCACCGTTACTCTAGTGAAGAGAAGACTGCCATGGATGTTGGCGGTTTCATTGATTGCGGTTGTATTGGTCTCGATCCTAGTTTGGCATTTGGGCAGTTACGCTCCGTCGCAGGATGCCGCCTTTGATGGAGAACGCGCATTTCACCATGTCATCGCGCAGATGGAGTTTGGTCCACGGATTACCGGCACCGAGGG
>JBAVVE010000083.1:0-3897 GCA_049697135.1 Bathyarchaeia archaeon
GTGCTACACTTCAGATCTTTCGTGATCACGGGGCTGTAGTTGATGAGAAGACGAAATCTGTGAAACTTCCTCCGTCATTGGTGGAAGAAGCATTGAAAAAGGCGCCTGGGAACGTGACGCTTGGAGCCAGGGACAAGAGACATTCAGTGACCCTCCAGGCTGGACGCATGTATACTCGTGCCTCCACAGGGCTCACCGAAGTGATCGACCTCGAGACTGGCTTGTCACGGCACGGCCTATCCAAGGACACAGCCGATGCCTCTAAGCTCATACAGGATCTGGAGAACGTTTCGATCAATGCAACTCACATTTTCCCTTCAGACACTCCTCCACATGTTAGGGATGTTCACTCGTTCAAGTTAGCTTTGGAGAATTGTGGAAAGCATGTAGTGACCACGCCGTTGAGTAGGGGTACCTTGGGATTCCAGAAGAGGATAGCCTCTGTCTTTCAGCAGGAGTCTGACTCGCAAACTCCGATTTTCAGCTCGCTTGTATGTCCGATAAGCCCGCTGACATTGAGGGATCAGGTATCAGTCTTCTGCGCTAAGGAGGGAATCCCTGCAATAGTGGTTTCCGGAGTGGTCGTCGGCGTGGCGTCACCTGTGACGCTTGCTGGGACATTGGTTCTTCAGAGCGCCGAGAGTCTAGCTACGATCACTTTGATGCAGATCGTCAATCCGGGGACCCCCGTGATTCTCGGAAACAAGTCTTCCCCACTGGATCAAAGGTATGCAACTCCTCTGAGCGGCGTAGTTGAGATTGGATTGCTGTCTGCAGCATGCATTCAGGTAGCAGAGTTTTATGGTCTGCCGGGCGAGGGCTTCGGTCTTCGCACCGATTCGAAAACCATTGACGAGCAGGCCGGAGTGGAAAGGGTCTTTGTGGGCTTGCTACCTGCCCTGGCCGGGGCAAGAATAGATTCCGGCGCGGGATCCGCCGAGGCCATAAACACATTCAGTTTCGAGCAGCTCGTGATCGACAACGAGGTGTATGGTATGATACTCAGGGTGCTAAGAGGAATAGACTTTGATGAAGAAAGGCTTGCGCTTAACGAAATCGCTAGCGTTGGACCTGGCGGTAGTTTCCTCGGCCGACCGCACACGAGGAAGTTCTACCTCAAGGAATTCTATCAACACAAACTCTTCGACAAGAAGACAAGAGTTGGCTGGGAGGCTGCCGGACGAAAAGAAGTCAGAGAACAGGCACGGGAGACAGTGAGAAGAATGCTTGCAGAGCACAAGCCTGTGCCAGAACTCAGCAAAGAGGCACAGAAGGAGATAGCCGGAATAGTGAAAGAAGCGGAATCTTCTGCTAGCTGACGCTATTGCAGCCGGTCATTTGCCTATGTTCGTGAAGTTACGCAGAGTGTCTTGAATCTCCGGTAGAGTGCTTTGTAGGTTTCATGTGTCCCCGGATTTGGCATGTTCTCGGAGTATGCGCCAGCTCGCGGTACCTTGGCTATGCTCTCATACACGCCGGTTCCGAGTCCGGCCAGGATTGCGGCGCCGAGAGCAGCCGTCTCAGCCTGATCCGGAGATCTGACTGGTCTGTTGGTCACGTCGGCGACTATCTGGCGCCAGACATCCGATTTGCTGCCGCCGCCGACCATGGTGATGTTCCTCACTTCAGTTCCGGAATTCTCTGCTGCTTCGAGAATCTGTTGCGCTTCGAATGCGACACCTTCAAGGATGCTGCGGATTATGTCTGCTCTCTTGTGCTCAAGGGTCAGATTGAATATGGCGTCATGTGAAAGGACGAAGACAGGCGAGTTGGTGCCAGGCTCTGAGCGCTTGGCCTCAGCGCCGAGGAGATCGTAGGCGCTTATGCCAAGATCACTGGCGGCTTGGTCTTCAAGTTGACCAAACTCCTTCTTGAACCATGTCAGCCTGGCCCCTGCCATTGATCCTGCTTCCAGAAGCCAGATCCCATCCACCACATGGCATGAGCTGAACATGCCCGTTCCTGACAACTGTCTGCTTTTCTTGTCTGAGAGAAACGGTGGCTTCTCTTTCGCCACAAGGACCATCAAGGAGGTCCCTACAGAGACCAATGCTTGGCCTTCAGATGCCAGACCTGCGCTCAGCCCGCTGCATTCTGTGTCTCCGCCTCCCGCAACAACTTGTGTACCCGCGCTGAGTCCTGTCAGCTTCGCGGCATCATCTGTGACCCGGCCAGCAACCTCTGTCGACTTGCTAGCCGTCGGTTGTGTCGATAGAGGTATGCCGAGAAACGCTGCCAGATGCTCTGACCACTCCAGCTTCTGGATGTTGAAAAACATGGTGCGCGCGGCTACCGAATAATCGGTGGCGTATTTGCCTGTCAATCTGTACAGGACGTAGTTGCCAATTTGGAGGAATTTCTTGGTCTTCGCAAAGATATCTGGTTCGTTCTCCTTGACCCATAGCATCTTGAGTCCGGGAGGAGACCACCAGCTCTTATGGAGGGGAATTCCTGTGATTCGATATATCTCCTCGGTGTCCGCGTGGCTTAGTATCCAGTCATACTGAGGGTAGCATCGTGCGTCCGACCAATGAATATAGGGTCTCAGTGGTTCCCCATCATCACCAACGGGTACGACCCCGTCTGTTTCAGTAGACACGCCTAGACCTTTGATCTGCTCAGAAGTGACATCGGATCCATTGACTGCCTGTTTTATCGTAGCTGCTACTGTGTACCACCATTGCTTTGTGTCTAGTTCAACCCAACCTGGCTTCGGTGTATTCCTAGAGTACTCTTGCTGTGCACTTCCCCTTGTCTTTCCCTCGGCATCAAACACTATTGCTTTGCAGCTGCTCGCACCTATGTCCACGCCGACAACGCAAGGGGTCTTTTCAAAGTCCTGACCAGTCGAGGTCCATTTCTCCTCTCAGAGGCCAGCTATCTCATAGCGCGCCCCAGTTCAGAAGCGCCAGACCGAAGACCATGAATATGAAGAACGCAGTGGCGAGAGCACCTATCAACTTGTCAGCCAGGCTGAGTTTGACATCACGAAGGTAGGAGTACTGTCCGGATCCAAATCCCCGGATGCTTGCAGACAGTGTCAAGATATCTGCCAACACGGTCACCCGTATGACGAGTGGATGAAAGACTTGAGCTAGCGTATTGACCGCCTTGACTGGGTTCTTCGACAGCCCAACACCACGCAGCTGCTGCGCGTTCATAATTGTCCTCGCATACCTCAGAAGGATTGGGAAGAAGTTGAATCCTGCAAAAACGATGAATAGAGCATTCTTCGAAACCTTCTTGCTGGCAAGATACTGCATGAGGTCGCTCGGGTCTGTCGTGTACAGGAAGATGCTCACCGAAAATAGACCGACGAAGTACTTCAATCCCATGGAAGCAAGCCAGAATAGACCGCCGACTGTTACCTTAGCCTCTCCGAGAACGGGGATATTGGCTATGTACATCAGAGTGGTGACCATCCATTCACTAGGATATACTCTATAGTATCCACCTGAGGAGATGAAGACCGCATTGTATCCTCTCTCGAGTACTGACATGATTCCAAAAATGTACATGGGCAGCAACCATGTGTTTGGTATCTTGGAGACAGGTTTTGCCAGAATGATTACGACCGCCAAGATTGGAAGAATGAACCGCGGATCGAAGTAGAACTGCGCCAACAGGGTGAGCACTACCAAGATCATCATCTTCGGGACAGGATGCATTCTGTGCATCAGAGTATCCTTGTATACGTATTCTAGCATCGGTTGATCAAGTATGCCCATACCTCGTTCACGCCCTCCCTACTAGTCCAACCATCTCATCTACGGATAGAATGTCCGCGGGAAAACCCAATGGCTTCAGTCTCTGACCTAGCTGGGTGATCTGAGGCGGCACAATGTAACTCTTGGAAAGTACCTCGGATTGAGCGAAGACTTCTCTAGGAGTTCCATC
>JBAVVE010000084.1:0-20417 GCA_049697135.1 Bathyarchaeia archaeon
GGTTGGCAGTGATCGATGAGAAGGTGAGATACGTCAACAATGATACGGTGCTGGCGTTCTTTGCCCGACTGCTCCTCACCGAGAACGGGCCTGGAAGAATTGTCACGACTGTTGACACCTCGTCTCGGATCGACAAGGTTGTAGAATCATCCGGGGGAACGGTCGAGCGTACAAGACTTGGCAAGACTCACCTTTTCCTCACTCAAGAGGACCGGTCGAACATCAGGCTATGTTGTGAGCCCTGGAAGATCATAGACCCTGCTTGGGGATTCTGGGGCGATGCCATGTACGCCGCATGCATGGTCGTTCAGGCTCTGGACCAATCCAAAGGCCATGCGAGCGCTCTATTCCACGGAATACCCGATCGTCCTCAAGAGAGACTCTACTTCAAGTGCCCAGACGAGCTGAAGGATCCTACGATGGCAACGATCTCAAAAGCCTTGATGGCTGAGAAAGGTCTCAGAGACGTCTCGACCCTTGATGGCGTGAGAGTGAACTTCAACGATGACAGCTGGATACTAGTCAGGAAGTCTGGAACAGAGGGAAAGATCAGAGTCTACTGTGAGGGACGCTCTCCCAACAGACTGAGACAATTGGTACGCAACTCAACCAGGCTCGTCGAGAAAGCGATCACGACCGCACAGAGATCAGGCACGAAACCCGCTTAGAATGGACGCATACCGATGTAAGACTTTCATAGAGGAAACCAGAAGTTCACTTCACCCACACCCGCACGCTGACGATGCAAGGAGAACCGTAGGAGCGCACCCAAATGCTTGAGATCAAGTTCATACGAGAACACCCTGAGATTGTGAAGGCCGATTTCCAGAGACGTGGAACCATCGAAAAGCTCAGCTGGGTTGACGAGCTGCTACAGAATGACCAGAACTGGAGATCACTTCAAAGTGAAGCAAATGCCCTCAGGCAACAGCGCAACAAACTCACCGAGCAAATCGCGAAGCTCCGAAAAGAAGGAAAAGATGCAGCACAGGTCGTATGCGAAGCCGAATCCATCCCTGACCGGATTCGAGAGTACGAACAACAAGCAGGGAAGTTGCGCGAAGAGATCGACAGGATCCTGATGCAGCTCCCGAATGTGATGCATGAGAGCGTCCCGACAGGAAAGGACGAGAACGATAACGTGGAAGTCAGGAAGTGGGGAACTCCACCGCAGTTACCGTTTAAGCCTCTTGATCACATCGATCTTGGACTGAAGCTCGACCTGATCGACCTGGAGAGGGCTGCAAAAGTAGCGGGTGCTAGGTTCTACTATCTGAAGAACGAACTGGTGAGGCTCAACTTCGCACTAATCAGTTACGCACTCGATTTTATTGCACGGAAGGGCTACACAATCATGCAGCCGCCCTATCTTCTGAGACGAGACGTTCTCTCCGGCGCGGTTGCGCTTTCAGATTTCGAAGAAACCATCTACAAGATCGAGGACGAAGATCTCTACCTCATCGCCACATCCGAGCACGCACTCAACGCGTATCACTTCGGGGAAATTCTGGACGGGAAGAAGCTGCCCCTCAGGTACGGTGGAGTGAGCCCATGCTTCAGAAAGGAAGCAGGAGCCCACGGTCGGGACACCAAGGGCATCTTCAGAGTCCACCAGTTTGAGAAGGTGGAACAGTTCGTATTCTCCAAACCAGAAGACTCATGGAAGGAACATGAGAAGCTCATCTCAAACGCGGAAGAACTCTACCAAGCATTGAAGTTGCCTTACCGAGTCGTCAATGTCTGCAGCGGCGACTTGGGAACTGTTGCTGCAAAGAAGTACGATCTTGAGGTCTGGTTGCCCGGACAGGGGAACTACAGGGAAGCAGTTTCCTGCAGCAACTGCACTTCATATCAAGCCGTCAGATCGAACGTGAGATACAGGGACAAGACGAGTGATCCGACTGAGTACGTCCACACGTTGAACAGCACTTTCGTCGCCACCGAGAGGACACTGCTCGCGATTATGGAGAACTTCCAGCAAAGTGACGGCTCGATAGTGATTCCTGAGGTTCTCAAGCCCTACATGAACGGACTAGATGCTATTCGAGTCAAGTGACAGACGAGTCGCTCTAGCTGCATGCGCCCCAGCCGCACTCGGGGCAGATGTAACATCCCTCTTGGAAGACGACAAAGCCGTAGCACTGCGGGCAGACATCTGCGCGGCCACCGTTCTGGCTTCTCCCTTGGAAGAAGTTCTCAGAGTCAGGGCTCGCTATTGGCGCACCAACCGCTAGAACCTGCATGCGCTGTCTACTTCTGGTTCCGTAGGATTGCGCTCCGCTGACTCCCTTCCCTGTGTTTCCTTTTGCTACCGTCGGTTCGCGTTTCTCCGCTCGTCCGGACGCAACCAAGACTTGTCCTTTGATCGAGGTGTCTCTAAACACGGTTACGTCCTTGCATCCGAGCTTGTAGGCGAGCAAGTAGCTTTCTCTCATGTCGTCGACGGTGGCGTCTGCTGGGAAGTTGTTCGTCTTCGAGATCGACGAGTCCACCCACTTCTGGAACGCGGCCAACGCGCGAATATGAGCTTCAGGAGTGATGTCCATGGCTGTAACGAAGACGCGCTTGATGTCACCGGGGATGTACTGGATGCCTTGAACCGTTCCGTTCGCGTCACTCACATCTCGTATGAGTTCCTCATCGTACAGTCCATGCCCAGTCATTACCTTCTCGAAGACCGGATCAACATAGTAGAAGCTTCCAACTTTGACGTTCTTCTCGTAGACTAGGCTATAGACAGGTTCGATTCCGCTGCTGCAACCTGCAATCATGGAGATGCTTCCGGTTGGGGCGATCACTGTTGTGTAGCTGTTCCTCAGGCCCGACTTCCTGACTTCCTGCGCCACCTGATCCCATGGGAGTCGCCAGCGGTCTTTCTGATCGAATCCTTTGAACGGGAGTCTTCCTTCAGGGTAGAAGCTCCTGTCATAGTACGGGAATGGTCCTCTTTCTTTCGCAAGTTGCATTGACGCTAGCTTGGAATGGTAGTTGATGAACTCCATCAGTTGTTCCATGAATTCTCTCGCTTCTTCGCTGCTGTATTGGATCCGCAGTTCGTAGAGGAGGTCACCAAGCCCCATCACGCCTAGGCCGATCTTCCTCGTTGAAAGGGTCATCTCTCCGATCTCTTTCAACGGGAACTTGTTCACGTCAATGACGTTGTCGAGAAACCGTGTTGATATCTCAACTGTCTTTCTGAGTGCTTCCCAATCGAGTTGAACTCGCCCCTCTGCTTGTTCCTTCACGAAGGCCCAGACGTTGATGCTTCCTAGATTGCACGACTCGTTGGGGTAGAGAAGCACCTCTCCACACGGGTTCGTCGTGACTATAGGTCCGAGTGATTTGAAGAACGGATTATACTTGTTGACGTGGTCGTAGAATATGACGCCTGGTTCCGCGCTCTCCCAGGCTTGGAAGACTATCATGTCGAAGAGTCTCCTGGCATTGGTTGTGCGCACAACCTCTTTCGTGCGAGGGTTCACCAGCGGGTACGGTTTGTCTTTCTCGTAGTACTCCCAGAAATCGGGCATTAGCAGAACTGACAGGTTGAAGTTTCTCAGGGCTCGGTTGCCTTTCTTGGCGGTGATGAACTTCTCGATGTCAGGGTGATTGCTGTTCAGTATTCCCATGTTGGCGCCGCGTCGTATGCCGCCCTGCTTGATGACCTCGGTCATCGTATCAAAGAGCGTCATGAAGCTTATCGGTCCAGAGGCAATGCCTGAAGTGGAGCTGACAAAGTCGCCCTCCGGCCTTAGCTTGGAGAAGTTGTATCCCATTCCTCCTCCTGCCTTGAAGACGATGGCTGTCTTCTTGAGAGCGTCCATGATGCTCTCGATGGAGTCCTCAACGTCGAGTACGAAGCAAGCTGACCCCATTCCAAGCACGTTTCCGAAGTTGGCAATAGCCGGCGTATTCGGCATGAAACGCTTGGAAACCATCAGATCATAGAAAGCGGTCACAAGGCTCTCGTAATGGTTCAGTTTTCCTTCACGTAGAAGGGTGAGGAATTCACTCCAACGAAGCTTGGCTCGTCCTTCGCTGTTGAAACGATCGTACATTCGCTTCAGGGCTTCGAGATGGAACCTGTTGAGCGCATACTTCCCTACCGACAGCTTGCCCTCATTCGCTACAGGATCGAAATCCTCAGCAGGATGTTCAGGAGTCTTGCCTGAAACATCGTAGGCTTTCTCGTCGTACAGAAGACTGGGCAGGCACGCATGGATCGCCACTCTGGCAAACAGTTCCTTAGGCGTCTCAATCAGTTTGCCGTCAATGTCTTTCCTAAGGTATCTTGCCTTCAAGACTCGAAGCGCGTTCAGGTCGAAGCGCTTGTCGACTTCATCGATCTCTTCTTTCTCGAGTATGCGCTGCTTCTCTTTTCGTATCTCTGCTCTCTTTTGTCGGTAGAGGATGTAGGACTTGGCGGTCTTAGCCTGACCGTTCTCGAGCAGCACCTTCTCGACGATATCTTGAACTTCTTCTACGGTAGGGACAGTGCGTCCGTCGAATTTCTCTTGTAGGATCTTCACTACTTGGTCGGACATCTTCTGTGCGAGGGCCCGATCTTTTCCGACGGTTTGGGCGATTGCCCTAGCTAAGGCGGCCGTGATCTTGTTCTGGTCGAAGGTGACGAGTCGTCCGTCACGCTTCCGAATCTGCTTGATCGTGGCCGATGATCCGCCGTCCGTAGTCCGGGCTGGGTCTGTGCTGTCCTCTACCAAGGTGTCTTGCTCCAGAAGTGTGAAGCGAGTGAAGTGGCGCGTTGTACGACTTTAATAGTTTTCGACAATTGTGTATATAATCGTGTACTAGGCTCTCCCCGACCATATTCATCCACGTCAACGGATCTACCACTCGATCCGCTGCACTGTCAAGCAGGGCTGTTGGTATCCATGGCTGCTTTCGGAAAACGCTTTTATGGCCAACGGGGGTGCGCGCGAGCAGACGTTGATGATCGCGTGCTGTTTCCCTCGGAATCGCAGTCCATGTCTTCTGTCTCTTTCAGAAGACTTCAGCGTCATGACCGTAGAATCGAGAGACAGAGACATGGGCGCCTGGATCTCAGCCATGCACAATTCTGACTGGTTCGGGGATGAGTTGTCTTCCGTCGAAGAGGAAGGATCTGAACTCGTTGTTCGGAATCGAGTAGATCAGGTATGAAAGACCTGGATAGTTCGCGTGTCCCTTGTCAATTTCGGATGCGTCGGCGGAGTAGAATGGGTGGCTGTGATAGAAACCAACGACCTGTAGCCTATTCTGTTCGGCGTAGGTGAAGGCGCGCAGGAGAGTCTCTGGGTGGATCTCGTAGGAGGATTCGGACGAGAGTTCGTTCCTTGACGGCCATACTTGCGTTACTGTTCTCCCATCACGGGTCAGAATTCCAATCAGTATCCCGCAGGCCTCGATTGGGTACGATTGTCTGCAGTGAAGAGAAATGCGTTTCACATCTCTCTCAGTGATGGTGAGTGTCAATCGGTAAGGTACCTTTGGCAAGAGGCCTGCAGCGTTTACTCGAAGTTGAGGTGTGGTCCTAGAGTTCGCCTTTGAGGAAGGCGTCTATTGTTGCCTTCCTGCACTTCGGGCAGATTCGTAGGTGGTATCGGTCGTTTGGTAGGGGCTGGTGGCACCATTCGCATTTCTTGATTGGACCCTGTCTGAGTTCCTGTAGTTCCTCTATCAGGAGTCGGGTTGCGCTGTCGTTCATCAAACCGCTGTCATCCCTCTTTACGGATTGCATTTGCTTTCGCGTCATCCAGTGTGAACGTTGTAAGCATCTTAAGAGGTTTAACAAGATTTATAAGCAACTTATGTAAGCAGTGTTAGCAGGTAATCAAGATATACAGACTAACTCTTGTGGGTGTTTGCCTTGGCTAACAATGCTGTCCTCATACGCGGGCTCGATAGGAACCTCTACAACAAGGTCATAGCCCGTTCCAAGGAGCAAGGCAAGAACGTGGCAGACCTCATCAACGACGCTATGCGAGCCTACCTCGCCGAGGGAGGCGTCGCCGTGCCAAGCGTCTTCGACTCCAAGAAGCTCGTCTTCACAGGAACAGTGAACCTCTCCAAGTCGGACGTATTCGGCCTCCATGAGGAACTCGGCCAATTCCAGGTTGAGAACAGCGGCACGCTGACCCTTGACAAGGACATTGACAAGGAAGCCTTCCATCGTATCGAAAGGATACACAATACAGGAAAACTTCGAGTACCCTCGCACGTCCATCACCTAGCCCTGCTTAAGATAGGTCAGGTGCACGGCGAGGTCGAGAAGTACTGACTTCTTCTACACATGACGGCATTTCACAAATCAGCGTTTTAGAAGTCCACCCTACAAACCGCCGCAGAGCACGCGTCTCTGAGGGCAGGAACGCTCATTGTTTCGAGACGAATGGGGTTTCTCTGGTGAAGAAACGCCAAGGCTTCTCTAGGCCAACCCTGATTCCGATTCTGCTTGTAGATGCAATGTCCAGCGGTTCGACACTATCGCCTTTCACAATGAACAGCTTCTTCCCAAGCGTAAGATCGTGACCGTTGAGGCTCCTGCTCACAGCAAATGCCTGCGTGAGCTTCGCCGGGCCATTGGCAAGATCTCTCAACTGGTCTGTCCTGCGTCGCTTCTTCATCTGCTCGATTCCGCTAGTGGGCTGTGCTGCTCGGATCAGCACTGCTCCCGGGTTGCCAGTGGGTTCCGTAGTGACATTCAGGCAGTAGTGCATGCCGTAGGTGAAGTAGACGTATGCGTGCCCTGCTGGACCGAACATGACTGCGTTCCTTTTGGTCGGGCCTCTGTATGCGTGGCTGGCTGGGTCGCCTTCTCCCCGGTAAGCCTCTGTCTCAACAATGACGCCCCGCAACACGGTATGTCCGTTCGTTCTCACGAGAATCGTGCCGAGGAGTTCTCGTGCAACTCGGACTGTATCCCTCTCATAGAAGGCCCGGGCAAGAGGCACCGTCGAAATATCCGCCTGGGAAGAGGATCGCATCCTTCGTTGCCGACCTAACGGAATGGATCATCCTGGCGGTCGCAAGGACAGGATGTATTTGAAGGCATAGTACAGGTTCCTCATCCTCAACGAGAAACTGAACTTCGTGTGACCAACCCTCCTCCGAAAGCCTACGGGCACCTCTTTCAAAACAAGTCCAGCCGTCTTCGCCTTGGAGAAGATTTCCAGTTCAATTTCGAACCGTGTAGAACGCAAGCATGGAAGCAACCTTTGGACGGCGCTTCTACTGAATGCCCAGTACCCTGTTTGGATGTCTGTGAAGCTCCCGCCGTACCTTAGGGATAGCAGATATGAGACGACGCGATTTGACGCGATCGTAATGGAGCTCATCGATCCCGGGTCTCTTTCGCCCTTTGTCCGCGATCCGATAGCGATGTCGGCCTCGCCGTTTCTCACAAGTTCCACCAAGCCGGCTAGGTCACCGGGGATGTTCGTACCATCGCCATCGATGATACAAAGTATCTCGGCGTCACTTGACAGGAAGAATCTCATTCCGGTTCTGACTCCGCAGCCTTTTCCCGGGCCGAACTCTTGGAGGAGCACGTTTACTCCGAAGGACTGTGCGATCTCTCGGGTCCTGTCGTGGCTATGGCCGTCAACAACGACGGCTCGCGGGAAGATCGCTGCTGATTCCTGTAGGAGAGGACCTACCGCTTCTTCCTCATTCAGCGTGGGAATCATGAGCATAACTGCTGAATGGTCCCGGCGTATCGGAACGGGGCTTCTCTCGGCGATAGTTGGTCCCCTCATTCCGAATTGGTAGGTGTGGATCGTAGGCATTCCAGAACTTGCGTCATGACTACTTGGTGGCTCGGGTGATCCCGACACCTTCGACTGCAATGTGTGGCAGATATGTCGGGGTCTCGACTTCCCACCACTTGATCCATTGCCGCTCCCTTGACAGTGACGTGATCGACTGCAGAATGCGCGGCATATTGTCGCTTATGCGGAGTCCTTTCAGAGGCTGGCCGATACGACCATTCTCTATCCTGAATGCGCCGTCTCGACAGATGGATGAGAAGTCTCCCGTCTGATAGTTCTGGAATCTGGTATACCAGTTGTTTGTCAGGTAGAGGCCGTTCTTCACTTCCTCGACCAATTCGTCGAACCGAAGCTCTCCAGGCTCGACGACGACATTGAGAGGTATTGGTGTCAGCCCCCATGTTCCACCGGCAAAGAAGCTGTTCCCAGTCAACTCGCCGCCATACTTTGCGACACTGTATGAGCTGTGCAGGTAGGTCTTCAGCACGCCGTGATCGATTATCTTCGTGTTTCTGGTAGGATAGCCCTCATCGTCGAATGAGCACGAGTTAATGCCGGTCGGCATGCGCGCTCCATCGGCAAGAGTGAACTTCTCGCTCGCGACTTTCTGGCCCACCTTGTCCTTGAGGAAGGAGAGGCCAATGTCGACATAGTAGGCTGAAGCGAAGTCGGCTACGCGGCTCAGAAATTCCGCCATTATCGAAGGGCCAAAGACCACGGTGAACTTGCCTTCATCACCAAAGACCGGATTCTTGGCCTGGCATGCGGTCTTGGCGGCTTCCTTTGCTGCACGTGTTGGATCGAAGTCTCCGAGCCTTGTCGCACAGCTTACTCCCATTCCGCTGGCATCATCGTCGAAGAATGCTCTAGTCGAGAGTTCGATGCTGGTTCCTCTGTCCTTGCCTTCGGATCCTGTCGATGTCTTGACATACCTTTCCCATTCGTTTGTGACGAGTGTTCCAGCGGAACGTTTCGCGCCTTCAGAAAGAGCAGAGTTTATCGCTTCCTCAGCAATCCCTGTGAGCTCGCCGGTCATTTCCGGAATCTTGGAGTCATAGTTGTGAGGAACGGTCTCGTACTTGAATGGGCCTTTGGGAAGCTTGGACTCGACTTCCCCCGGTTTTGAGATGTCCATCGTGGCCTTCAGGGTCTTCATGACATCCATCAACGCGTCAAGGTTCGGGTCACCTACGCGTGCTGCTGCACGTTTCCGTTTCGATGTCAAGTATACCGCTGGGACGGTGTGATCCCACGCTTGCATGACGATGATGGAGTTGTTCGAGAATCGAAGCATCTTCCGCCTTTCACGCGTCATCGACGCGGTCACTTCGTCTGCTCCAAGCTTGAGGCCGAACTTGACGGCCTCCTCAACAACCTGTTCTGGATTCATGATGCTAACCTCCCAGCCTGACCTTCCTCAAGCGTATCGATGGTCCCCCATGCCAGACAGGGGCTCCTTGGGACGGTTCTCCTTTGCCGCAGGTTGCCGCCTCGAACTCCACTTCCTTTCCTACGGCGTCCACGCTACCATATAGCCCAGGAGTTGTGATCTCTAGAATCGGATTTCGCACCGGCGTTGTGACTTCGCCGTTCTCGATCATGTAGGCCTCGAGTCCGACGTACCTCTGGTTGTAGCGTCTATCGTCAATGTTCCATTCCATGAAAGTCTTGATGAATACGCCTTCCTTGACATCTTCAGCCAGCTCTTCACGCGTGTAGCTTCCTGGGAGCATGAAGGTGTTCGCCATTCTGATCATTGGTTCTCTATCGTAGGCTACTGCTCTGGCAGCTCCATTGCTGCTGACTCCGAGCTCCGCGCCCGTTTCGCGGTTGTGGAGGAAGCCGTTGATGACTCCTTCTTTGATCAGGATCCTTCTCTCTGCCTTCACACCTTCCTCATCATACAAGTAGAACCCGTTTGAGTTTGGAATGGTCGGATCATCAGCCACGGTGACGGCTTCTGTTCCGACTCGGTAGCCTATCATGTCGGGCTTGAGGTAGGATTCCCCAGCCTGCGCGGCCTCTCTGCCCAGAATTCTGTCTGCCTCTTGCGGGTGCCCGCACGATTCGTGACAGACTATCCCCGTCACTTCCGACCCGACAACAAGATCAAGCTCTTTCCGTGGAGCCTGCTTTCCTTCCGTAAGCATCTTTCCAAGAATCTTCGCCTCGTCAGAGACCAGTCGCGGGGGATCCCATTGCTCAAGTTGTTCCCACCCACCACTCTGTCCGTGCTGCCCAATTCTCTGAATTGTTCCTTTTCCGGGATCATAGACTGTAAGCACATACAGTAGATTGACCCTTGATACTTTTCCGTGAATCCTCGCTCCTTCAGTGTTCGCGAAGTATCGTTCAGTAATGTCGTCACCAAGGATCAGTGTTCGTGACGGGACAGCCACTTTCACAATTTCAGGCTGAAGGTTCTTCTCGATCTCCTCTAGGACTCTGAACTTCTCCTCTGTTGGCACGTCTGGTAGTGGTTTCCGAGCTTTGGCCTCCCAATTTGCCTGTTCCGCTTTCTGCTCTGACAGGCGAATGGGTTTGGCGATCAGTTTCCTCGACGCCTTTGCGCTTCTGTATGCTATCTCAACCGTGCTTTCAAGAGACGACTTCGAGAGGTCATTCGTCGTCGCGAATCCCATCGCGCCGTCTACGAGTATTCGAACGGCGATACCCCTCTCTCTAGCTAACTGGACTGGCTCAGGTATACCATTGGTGAGAGTGAACGCGCTTCCACTGTCGATGTGGAGTCTTGCTTCAGCATAGTCTACTCCCTTTGCTGAAGCAGATTCAACCGCATGTCTGACGAGGTCTTCCATGAGACAGACCGCCCTTGAGCAGAGGACGATTTCATTTAAGGCTAGCTAACAGGGGTTGGAACACAGGATCCCGGGTGCAGAGTTACCACTATTGTGTGAAGCAACCTCAAGTTCTCAAGCTAGAACTTGGAGTGGCTCGTTCCTAGTATCTTCCTCTGCGGCCGCTGCCGTATCCTCTGTCTCGTCCTCTACCGCCGTAGCCGCCTTCGTCCCGGTATCTAGGTCTGGAACTCGGATACCTGCGCCTCTCAGGCATTGGGAATTCCTTGTTGGACAGGTTGTTGTCCGCGTTGACATTCTCGATTGGTGTGCTGCTCGGCTCCATTGACCCGTAGCGACCTATGTTCAGACGCATTGATCCTTTGAAAAGCGAAATGTAGCCGTTCTTGACGTCGATGCTGTCGCCTTCCTTCACTTTGTCAATATTGTCATCCCATAGGGTAAGGTAGACCGAGCCGGTTTCGTCTCCAACGAGAGCGTCGACGACGCGGTGTGTCGAGCCATCTCTCCTGGAAGTCGTCTCGCGCGCTTGGCCCTTCGAGACCACCTTTACGGTAACATTCACTTGCCTAGATTCTGGGTCAAGACTCTCAATCTTGACATTTGCTGCAGCCGGCGGCTGCTCTTCTCCTGATGACATCTACTTCAAACCCGGCTTGGACTACCGGACACCAAGTGGAATTTTAAGTATTGTGATGCTCTGGGACGATCGGCTGCTTCCGGGCGTCGGTTGGAAAGTATAAGCAAGCGTCTTAAATCGCGCACACAATCGATACCGTCCGCATCAGACACAGCCAATCCCGGGGTCTCCAATATGACACTCAAAGGGTACTCCAAGATTGCGGAAGTTGACCTTACTTCAAGAAAGGTAGTGTCAAGAGAGGTCGACGAGAAGCTCGCGTACGAGTACTTGGGAGGTAGAGGCTGGGCTGCGTCGACAATCTTCGAGAGAGTCTCTCTCAAGACTAGACCGCTCGATCCGAAGAACATAATCGTCGTGGCCGCGGGGCCACTGACAGTGCCGAATTTCCCCGGCGGATCCAAGACGACTTTTGCCTCGATCAGTCCCCAGACGGGCATCTATGGCGACAGCAACGTCGGAGGATTCTTCGGGCACAGACTCAGAAAGGCAGGATTTGACGCCCTCGTCATAGAAGGCGCTTCGAAGAAACCGGTCTATCTGTCAGTCATCGATGGTGAGATCGCAGTAGACGACGCGGGTGAGCTCTGGGGTAAGAGCTCGAGTGAGGCTGATCACACTCTAAGAGGGAAGCACCGGGAAGAAGCATCTGTGGCCAGTATTGGTGTCGCCGGAGAGAACCTTGTCACCTTCGCATGCGTGAACATCGATTGGGACCGCACCGAGACCCGGCATGGACAGGCCGGCCGGACTGGAATCGGGGCAGTCATGGGAGCCAAGCGACTGAAGGCGATTGTTGCGAAGGGTTCCAGAGACGTTCAACTCGCTTATCCGGATAGGCTCGCTGAGGTCTACAAGAAATCACTGGATATCATCGTCCACAATCCAATCTACAAGACCTGGATGCGCCAGGGCACCATGAGTGTCATCGAATGGGCCAACGAAGTTGAATCTCTACCCACGCTGAATTTCCAGAAGACACATTTCGATCAGGCCCGTCAGATCGGCGGCGATGCTATGGAGGCGACCAAGGTCAAGAGCAGGCCATGTTCGAACTGTCCGGTTCCGTGTGAACACGTGAGTCGAGTGAAGGACGAAACTGGCCACGATATCGAGATCGGTGTGGAGTACGAGAACGCAGCACTACTCGGAGCCAACCTTGGACTGCGAAACATCAGCGACGTGGTCCGAGCAAACTATCTGGCAGATGAACTCGGCCTGGACACGATCACAGCCGGCAGCGTCATCGCTTTCGTTCTGGAAGCCTACGAGCGAGAGTTCGTGTCAAAGCGTCAACTTGGATTCGAGCCGAGGTTTGGTGACTTGAACTCGGTGCTGAAGTTGCTCACGATGATCGCGCACAGGAAAGGGTTCGGTGATTTCATGGCCTGTGGCGTGAGATCGTTGGCTCAGAAGGTTGGAAAAGGCTCGTCTGAGTTCGCGATGCAGGTCAAGGGCTTAGAGATTTCAGGATACGATCATCGAGCGGCCCCGGCCATGGCGCTATCATATGCAACCGCAGACATTGGAGCCCATCACAACCGATCATGGGCGATCACGTACGATCTGCAGGTAGGTCGAGACAGCTACAGCGACGACAAAGTCGACCGAGTCATCTATCTCCAGCACTTGCGACCGCTCTTTGACATGCTTGGCGTCTGCAGATTCCATTGGGTCGAACTTGGCATGGACCCCAACCTGTACGCTGAGGCTTACTCTGCGGTGACCGGGAAGCAGTTCACCATCGAGGAACTACTCAAGAAATCGGAGCGGGTCTGGAACTTGACCCGAACAATAGCAGTTCTCAGAAAGGGAATCTCGGCAAAGGACGACATGCCTCCCGAAAGAGACTTCGTTGATCCCATACCCAACGGCAAGACGAAGGGCATGAAACTTGACAAGGAGAAGTTCACGAGCATGCTTCAGACATACTATCGCAAGAGAGGATGGGACAAAGAAGGAAGACCGACAAGAGAGAAACTCAACGAGCTCGGGCTGACACAGGCTGCGGCGAGAATCTACGGCTAGATCCATTCAGTTGGCCTCGTTCGTCGGCATCAAGCACAATTGGCACATGACCATTCCATCCTGTCTAGGGAGCTGAGCGCGCCTGAAGAAACGCCTCGACGAATTGCTGCTCGCCACCGAAGATGTGGGGAGTCTTCCAGTTCTGGATGATTTCGACGAAAGCAGAGCCAATTTCAATCAAACTGTCGTTGACAAGGTCTCAATAGGACTGGACTATCCGTGCTGCCCTCAGCTCACAGGCACGTCGTCGAAGCCAATGAACATGGGCCTCCAGTTTCTCCTGCCACTCTCCAAACTCAATCTAGGAATTGAAGTGAAAGGCGAAGATGTCCACATTCTATCGGATGAAGTCAAAGAGACATCTGTGCCGATCGGGACGGAACGAGCAGAGTACTACCTCAGGTTCCTTCGTGAGCAAGGACTGATCTCCAAAGTGAAAGGAGCAAAGGCTTGCGTTACAGGTCCCTTCACACTTGCCAGTTATGTTGACAGGAAGAACCTGATGACGTGTGGCGCGTCAAAACCGAATGTTGTGACAGCACTCGCCAAGATCCTGAGCAGATCATGCAGACGGTTAGGCGATCTTGGATTCGACTTGGTCAACATAGATGAACCATTCCTCTCAGTCATGCTCGGGCGTACTGTCCTCTTCAAGTACGATCAGAAGTTTGTTGTTGAGACACTGAACATGCTGATCAAGGAGGCGTCATGTCTCTCCGCGATCCATGTCTGCGGCAGAATAACACCGTTGGTCAAGGCGGTTCTGCTGGAAAGTGAAGTGGACATTGTGGATCACGAGTTCGCAGGATCTCCAAGCAATCTCAGCGCATACAGCAGAGAGGAGCTCGAAAAGGCCGGGAAGTTCCTCGCTTACGGGTGCGTCTCCTCAGTCAGTCCAAGAGTCGAGACACTTGAAGAAATCGTAGGTTCGCTGAGTAATGCGCTGAAGACATTCGGCCCACGGATCATAGTGAAGCCGGACTGCGGATTCGCCGGAATGCTAGGTATCCCAGATGCATACGGCATTGCTTTCGGGAAACTCAAGAATATGGTCGAAGCGGCCCGGCTTGTCGTCAAGTCGAGCATTTCGGGTAAGGCTCTCTAGATCCTGAAGAGCGGCTGAGACGTGCCGTAGGACTGGACCAGCGAGCTATGTGAATAGTACCTGGGTTAGGAACTTGTAGACTATCAGCCCGACGAGGAAGATCAGGTAGATTCTGAGGAACAGAAGTGCTGCTCTGACTGCCCTGGTCGTATGCACTCTAGGCATATCTTCTTACATCCTGATCGCGTAGTTCGATGCTACTCCTCCGGCAGGAATACATCTTTCTCCCTTATCACGCCCACGATCTTCTCTGAATCGCCCACTACAGGAATCGCTCTGAAACGATACTTGCGGAAGAGGGCCTCGACATCGGCACGCATGGTTGTGGGCGCGACAACCACAACGTTTCTTGTCATGATCTCTTCGAGTTTGCGCGTAGGATCGGCCTGCAAGAGCTCGTTGATATCTATAACGCCTCTCAGATGACCCTCGTTGTCCAC
Source organism: Bathyarchaeia archaeon (assembly GCA_049697135.1). Classification (GTDB taxonomy): domain Archaea; phylum Thermoproteota; class Bathyarchaeia; order 40CM-2-53-6; family 40CM-2-53-6; genus CAVPLU01. Next base: position 14,799 of record JBAVVE010000084.1, read on the forward strand.
CACATAGATGTACATGGTGACATCGCATGCCCGAGCTTCATCTCGAAATCTCGTAAATGCTTCCTCAACCGTCAGATCTCCCTGGAATCCTAGAAAACAGCGCATCGCAAGAGTCGATGCGGGAACATCATGCTGGCTGAGGAGTTGATGGACCTTGGAAGCCACATCTCCCTTCAGTATCTTTAGGAATTCCTCGGAATCATCTCGTGGTAGAACTGACATTATGTCAGCGATCTGGACAGGCGACAGGTGCGTGAAGATTTGAGCTGCTCGCTCAGAGCTCGTCGACGCCAGGATTTCTCTCTGAACTCTAGGTTCAGTTGCCTCAAGAGCATCGGCGGCAACCTCATTATCCAATGCGTTGAAGAGGTGTACTCTCTCTTCTTGGCTGAGCTCTTCGAGTATGTCAGCCAAGTCCTCAGGATGTATGTCTTTGAGACCCTCTCTTGTGATGGTGAGTTTCACATCTCCCTTGGTCCCTGTGAGATCTGCCGGCAAGGGCTGGACATATCGCCAGGGTATAATGTCCTCCTTGGAGCCATTCTCAAGCACGGATTTGGCGATTCTACCAAGACCAAGCCGGCGCATGAACGCGTGTCTGCCCACGTCTGCTCCAACAACGAATAGCTTGTCTTCGACGAGCAGAAGCTGTATGTCATAGACCACTTCGACGTCGAATCCTTCGATGTCGAGAATTCTCTTGTCGAGGATCTTGTCTCGTAGGAGAAGCTGGTCTCCGGCGTGTTTGATCTCTGGATACTTGCCTTCGGGCGAGTCTTTTATGACAGTCTTCTCCCTCGTCACACTGACAACATTGCTCCAGGAGACATGCAGAGGAGGGCGACCAAGCGAGCGCTCGATGATTATGCTCTATACTTCAGCGTAGTGTGGTACGTCCTTCATTACTAGGTCTTTCAGTTTGCCGACTGTTACACCGCTCTGCGTCTGAACTTTCTTGTCGACCACTTCGCTTAGGAACAGGTATCGCGCGGTCTTGTTCGGCCCGAGTGAGGCTTTCAGAATGTGCTCTCGAATCTGATTTGACCTTACTGACACTTCTGACCGCCTCTTGGCCCAGACTGTGCCGCGCAATTGATCATTTGTCGACCTCATCCTCCTAATAAGTCAGGGAAGATCGTCGAGATGCCATACAAGGACGAGACCGCGATCACCGCAACGACGATTGCCCAATCTATCACGTTCTGGAGCTTTGTGTTCACGTATGGACCCATCAATTCCTTGTCGTTCAGCAGCAGAATCAGGAACACCAAAGCCGCAGGTAGGAGGGTTACAGCTACGACCTGTACGAAGAGCGTAATCAGCACGGAGGGTACGTTCGGAATCAGAACGATTGCCCCCGCAAGCGCGACGTTAAGGAAGTAGAACAGGTAGAACCAAGGAGAGCTCTTCACTTTGACATTCAATGTATGTGCCCATCCGAAGACCTCCCCAAACGCCCACGAAGATGCCAGAGAGATGCAGATCGCACCTAGCAGACCCGCATCGAACAGACCGATGGCAAACAGTGCTCCCGCGTACTGCCCAGCAAACGGAACTAATGCGAGTGCTGCCTCGGATGCCTCTGTGATGTTTATGCCCATCTTGTGGAGAGTTGAACCGGTGGCGATCATTATGAATGCTGCGCCGAGACCTGTCAACATCGAGCCGAGCGCAGTGTCGATCTTGGAGTAGGGAATGTCCTTCTCGTCGAGCCCCTTGTCGACGACTGCGCTTTGCTGGAAGAACAGCATCCACGGCGCGATCGTGGTTCCAATATTCGCCATTATCAACGTCAGGAGACCCGCAGTTAGGCCGGCTGGGAAGCTCGGAGAGACAATGCTGCGAGTAACCTCGCTCCAGCTGGGGTTTGCGAGGAAGGCGGCTGGTATGTATACAAGGTTGAGAAGGCAGAAGACGAGCGTTATTCTCTCGAAGGTCCAGTATGTACCTGAGGCCACAAGCACCGTCAGAAAAATGACAGATGCGACGATCGTCAATAGAGGAGGTATCCCGAAGATGCTGGCCGCTGCGACCATGCCTATGAACTCAGTGACGAGCGTCAGGAAATTGACGAGCGTCAAGTCTATCAACGAGAACCATCCCCAGAACGGGCCGAAGCCGTCAAAGATCGCCTCTGCATGGCCCCGCTTGGTTACGGCGCCGAGACGGACAGTCATCTCCTGAACGAAGTATGCAAGTATCGCGAATAGCACTACTAGCCAGACTAGATTGAACCCGTAACGGGATCCGGTGACCGCGTAGGTAGTGATGCCTCCCGCGTCATTGTCGGCAACCATCACTATGATGCCTGGTCCAGCGATGGCGGAGAATATGGCAAGGCGCTTCCATGTGCGCCTGTAAAAGTAGTAGAGTCGCGGTACCAATCTCATCATAGTCCACCGCCATGCCGGTTCCTGTCTGCCCCTTCCTGTTCTCGTTCACCCACTCTCTCACAGTAGCGTCTCAACTGCCCCGACAGTATCCGAATTAAGGCTTGCTCAAGCCCACCGGCTCAGAGGTGAGCACATCTGAAAATGAAATGATGCGAAAGCAGCGAAGTTATTGTGAATCGTTCCGGCTCAGGGAGGCAGTGCGGGCAAAGTGCTCATTGCATAAGGCATCAACAGGATGGAGGCGTCTTGTCCGTGTGAGCGGAGAGCGTGATCCAACGCTTCCTGTGGCTTCTTGAAGATCTTGAAGATGACCGGGTTCGCTTCAGCCATCTTGTCAGAGACAACGATGATCTCTGCTCGCTTGGCGATTTTGCTGAGCGCGTATGTCTTGTGGGCGCCAAGAATGAACTGCTTGCTGAGTTTCTCTCGTACTTCGTCGAGGCTGGAGGCGTTCCTGGTCCAATTCTCGAAGGTGGTGTTGCCGTAACCTTCGCGGCATTCGGCTGCGACAATTATGGTTCCGCCGGGTTTGACGGCGTGCGATGCGTTCTCAATCGCCTTATGGGCTTGATAGAGGTTGATGTCGCGTGGGTATCCGCCAGCGCTCGCGACAACTATGTCCGCGGGTTCCTTGACGGAAACTTTTACGAACTCGTCCACGAACTTCGATGCCCGTCGTTGCGCGGCGATTGGATCTCCTGCAAATGCCGCAACCAATCGATTCGCTTCATCCAAGACCACATTCACGACGTACCGAAGTCCCGTCATTTGACCTGCTTCTTCGAGGTCCTCGCGAACCGGGTTCTGTTCTATCACGCCGGGTTCGGCGTTTGGCAGCGTCATGAGGCTGTGGTTTCTCTCTATCGTCTCCTTTCCTGCCACGCCAGGGACAATGGCCTTGTGGCCGCCAGTGTACCCGGCGAAATAGTGAACATCAACATTCCCGATAGCTAGAACGAAATCCGCATCCGATATCAAGGGATTGACTGAGACTCTCGTACCGCGCTTCGTGGTGCCTATGAACTGTGCCGAGCCCATCTCGTGATCCACAACGTGTGGAATCGAATTCGCATATTCACCGAGGAGCCTCCTCCTCTCAGCTGGAGTATGTCCTCTATGAGTTCCGGTAGCGAGTACAATCCGAACATTGTCGCGAGTGACACCTGATGACTTCAGCGAATGCATGACCTGTGGGAGAATTCTCTGCGTTGGGCAGGGTCGAGTGATGTCGCTGACGACCAGAGTCATCTTGCGTTTTTGGTCGACGAGTTTCCCAAGGGTTTCGGTTCCGATGGGTGAGGCGAGTGCTTCCTCAAGTTTTGGGCCGTGCCTAGTGATCGCCTTTGGCTTCAAGATTCCTAACAGCCGGTTCTTCGGAATCTGAAGCCTCACTAGGCGCCTGCCATATTTCAGAGAGACTTGCACTATGATGATCCCATCAAGGATGTGCCATTCCAGTGCATCTCATAGGCATTTTGATCTCGATCACAGAACGGGGCAACTGGAAGATGCCTTGGGCGCCTCTTCAAGCCGTATTACTATGGGCTTCGGAGTCGTTAGTGGGTCGTCAGCAGGCGTATCATCACTTTCGAGGTAGTCAGAGCTGAGACAGCTAGGCTAGTGAGGACGATCGTTGATGTCGCGCCCATCATCAGGACAACAGGAGCATCAAGAGTCACTGCCAGTGCCGTAGTGATAAGAGCAAGTAGCAGGGCTGCTGATAATGAGACTACGAGCTTTCTACGCACTCGACGTGCCTTTGCGGAATATGTGAACAGTGCCGCTAGCGGGACAGACAAGTAAACCGAGCCTATTAGGGAGCTTACGACCAGGCCAGTGATCACCGCGCTAGTTTCTTGGCTTGCCGGGACAAGATGGAATATTGCTCCGCCGATTCGAAGGATTCCGACAAGCGGGTATAACGCGAGTTTCACGACAGCTCTGACAGTTGGATTTTCACGTATGAACGCTGCAACGATTGGACTGAATGAGTAGTACCAAGCGTCGAAGGCGATCATGAAGCTTGATCCCGTTTTAGTTGTCAGAATTGACTCGTCACGGAAGATCCTCAACAACTGAACCTCGTCTGACAGTTCACTCCCGTAAGTAGCCGTTGCAATCAAGCAGCCTCCTGTGACTTGGACTGTGAGTGTTGTGCTTCGAGTGAGTGCGTCGTCGCTTCCGGAAATCGTGAGGATGTAGGTTCCCTGAGGCGCTCCGGACAGGTTGATCGTGGCGGTCGAGAGTGCGGTCCCCCCTATGGGCGGTCGCACAGGATTCGGTTCGAACACTAGCGCCATGCCCCCTGGCATGCCGGAACCTGTCAACTGTACTGGTGAGGAGAACACTCCCAGCGATTGAACTGTGATCGCAGCGGATCCGGATCCTCCTGGAGCAATCGACAGGTATGATGAGGAAACCACGATCGCGAAGTCAGCTATTCCTGCAGCGATTGTCACTTCAACCTCCGTGGTGTGATTCAAGGATCCACTTGTCCCCGTTACTCGGAGCTTGTATGTCCCCGTGGAGGCTGCGGGACCTGCTGAGACGATCAGCGTCGATGATACGCCTCTGCCGGGAGGCGGAGTCACGGGGCTCGGGAGCGTGTATGCCACGCCGTCTGGCATCGTTCCCAACCATGAGCCTGCGAGTTGAACGGTTGATGAGAACCCATCGACCGAGGTTACCATGCATGTGCTCGTGACGTTAGCGTCTTGAATGACGCTCAACGATGACGGATCACACTCGACGACGAAGTTTGACGCTAGCGAGAGCCTCGCCACCTTGGATGAGGATTCAAGTATCCAAACTTCGCCTGCTGCGTCAACAACAATGTCCTGAAGCCCAGCCTCCAATGACCACTCTTGGAAATGCTCATCCCTCGTCATCGTCGGAGTGCTCGTTGTCGGAGCGACTTTGACAGTTGACGGCAGCACCGGCCCAGCCACATGCGTGAAGAAAGCTGCTCCTACAGGGTCGGACCGCACTTTGGTGGGTTGTACGTTTGTGATTATCCCTCCGCCGGAGGGATCAAGCTTCGCGACCTTGTCTTCGCCTTGCTCCGCGATCCAAGGGTTCTGCGTTAGCGGATTGATGCTGATGGCTTGTGCGTTCGCGCCGGGTGTTGGGACTTGCCACTCCGTGAACATGTTGTCACTCCGGAGCACTCCGACATAGCTGCTGGCGCCGATCGCTTGAGTGCTCGCTGATGTATACCAGACTTGAC
>JBAVVE010000085.1:0-2067 GCA_049697135.1 Bathyarchaeia archaeon
GTCAATGGGGGGAGATGGTGTGCCGTTCTATTCTCTAATCAAGGCGGGCTGTACCACTTGGGGTGAGCAGTCCTACTCAGGCGACGGAAACGCCGAGATCTTGAGCACGGGCACCATCTTATGGTGGTCACCTGTCACTTCCAGCGAGTCTGACATCTTCAACTCCAAGCTAATCCTCCTCGTGGGTCGTCTGCCTACTGTTGTCGAGGGCCAGGGAGGAGTCTGGGGCTACATGACATTACGAGCAAAAGAGGCTGGCATACCATTCATCCTGATCGACCCACGCTACACTGTCACTCATAAGATGCTCAACGCACAATGGATTCCGATCCGCCCCGGAACTGATCTGGCGCTACTTCTCGCGATGGCGTACGTCTTGTTCGAAAAGGACCTGTACGACCACGCCTTCGTGGACAAGTGGGTAGAGCCGAAGGGTTTCGCACTGTGGAAGGACTATGTCACGGGCGTCTCAGACGGTACTCCAAAGAATCCCGAGTGGGCCGAAGAAAAGTGTGGGGTTCCCGCTGAGACGACGCAGGCTCTGGCAGAACTGTATGCAAAGAGCAAACCAACGAGACTCCTGATGGGATGGGAGATGAACAGGCCGCAATCAACGAGCATCTCACGCGTGGCCATCGCTCTGCAGGCAATGATGGGATACTTATTCATGCCTGGCGGAGGATCACCCTTCGAGTTCGGCTACGGCAAGAACCCGTGGCCAACAGGCCCGATGCCTACCCCAGTCTTCGCTGCTCCGCCGCCTGACAATTCGACCGAGAAACCGTACGATGTTCCAACGCTCATGAACATACTGACATGGCAGAAAGCAGTCCACCTAAGAGAACAGTTCGACGCCGGAAAGCTCACTGCAGCTGAGTACAACGGCCTGATTGGAAACAAGGCAGACAATCCTAACCCTAACATCAAGATGGTGGGATTCTGCGACAACCAACCCGCCAACAGATTCGGCGCCAACGAGAGGCTCGCAGCATGCAAGAAGGTGTTCACTTGGGGAAGGTACTGGTATATCAACAACTCATCCCTATACATGGACATGATACTACCCGCAGTAGAAAGCGTGGTCGAAGAGCCCGCATCAATGTTCGGGGGAAGCAGATTCCTTTCCAACTGGGCCGACTTGATGAATTTCTTCACTTACTCCGAGCCTGCTATCACGCCTCAGGGCGAGACTAGGCCAGACGAATGGATCTGGCTCATGCTCGCAAAACGAGCTGGTGTCGACCAGAAATACAACCCTACAATGGCCAGCATACTCGACAAAGACGAGTGGGACGTCACGAAGTGGAACAACGCACTGGAAGAAGCTCACAAGAAAGGATACGAACAATGGAGGGAAGATCCACAGGTCAAATCAATGAACCCCCCCACCTGGGAGGAGTTCAAGAAGAAGCCTGTCTGGAGGTTCGACGCATCAGAGACCGGTCCCTTCCAGTTGTGGATGGACCAGAGCACCAACCCATTCGAATACACAGAGTCTGGCAAGTTAGAACTTCATAGTAGCACACTGGCAGATCCAGCCAAGGCGGCTAACACAGACATCTGCGGAGGAAGGAATTACTTTCCGTACATGTACGCCAGGATCTACTTTGGGAAGATAGGGCCTGGCGCGACCGCTATTCCTACATGGAGAGATAAAGTCGAACATACATTCTACGATCCGAAGTCTGACAAATACCCGCTCGTAGTCATCTCACCGGAATCCTACTACAGATCCCACTCATCGAACTTCCTGAATCCATACCTCAACGGAGACTGCTACAAACATCGAGTCTGGATCAGCGCAGCCGATGCCAAGGCCAGAGGGATAGTGGACAACGACCTTGTGAGGGTGTACTCGGATGTGGGCGAGATGATCATACCTGCCTATGTTACCTCAAGGATGACCCCAGGCGTTGTGGCAATCTATCACGGAGGCTTCTACATCCCGGGAAGTGTCAAGACAGCATTGCAGCCTGACGGAATCGACAGAAGCGGAAACATGAACCTGCTGACAGTAGACCAGCAGCCCGGTACCATGGTTATCGGGCCATGTATCGGCTCCGGCCC
>JBAVVE010000086.1:0-16531 GCA_049697135.1 Bathyarchaeia archaeon
TTTGTAACGCGGTATCTCGAGTCTCTCCTATCTTGAACAAAGAGGAGTCCCTTCCGAGTATATTGAGGCTTCCATTCGTCGAACAGAAAACCACGACCGATGCGCCGAAGCAACATCAGCATTTCAGGGTTGAAAAAGAAGAAGGAAGAAAATCTAGCAGATCTCGATTCTAGGCTGTTAACCTAGTATCTTCGGTGCTTTTGATAGCACTCTCTGCAGTAGACTGGTCTGCCCCCCGTCGGCACGAACGGTACTTCCGTTTCTGCGCCGCAGTCGGAGCATTTGACTTTCGTCATTTGCCTCGGGGCACGTCTCTCATAACCCATACTCGCATTCCACCATCCCTATTCTCTAGTTATACGAAAGATAATACTCGCCTCGATAACCGGCAGAAGCCACGCGGCCCTCCGTCATCCACGCAGGTAAGATCTTCGGTATACTGAGCACGCAAGAGAGCAAGACTACTATAAAAAGTGAATCGATTAGAAGCAGGATGGTCTGGACCGGGCTTCACGGACTTGTCGGAATCGGTGTCGCACTAGCCACGCGCGGACGCACATTCTTAGGAGACGCTGGAACTCGAACCATGCGTTTGGGCATCGTCTGGGGCCCACTTCTCCCTGACGTTGACTTGCTCATCTCAATCGTGATCATCGCAGCAGGAGGAAACATGCAACAAGCGGTGGCACCACACCGCACCCTTACTCACAGCCTATTCACGATACTAGCGCTCGCTTTGATTGGACTCTTGCTTTGGAGGACCCGTTGGAGCGAGAGCGTCGGCAGTGGTCTCTTCGGAATCTCAGTGGGCATGCTCATTCACATCCTATTGGATCTGCCGTATGAGGTCGGCATATCTCTGCTCTGGCCGCTGACGACTGAGAGGTTCGGTTTGATCTGGTCCTTGCCGGGAATCTGGGCGTACATAGATCAGACGATGGATTTCCTATTCGCGGCAATATTCTTCTATGCCATCCACAAGCTTGCGAAGAAATACCAGATTCGCGGGAGACTGCTGATTCCGGCAGCTCTCGCGTCGATTGTTGTCTTCATGGGGATGATTATCTACGATCTCACGGCGCCTTCCGCAAATCAGTGGCTGCTTGTCTACGCAGGCGTCGGACTGCCGTTCCTGATACTGGTTCTGGTGCTGCCGTGGGTGAACAGGAGAATCATCTACTCAATTCCTAACGCGTAAGGTTTGGCGCTGCGTTAAGGTTTAAGAGGGTGCCCTGCTCGGTCAGTCCCTCAGGTGTCCGTACTTGAGCAGACGAGAGAAGCGACGGAAGAGCGAAGCCCCAATGCCAGCTGCAAGCGCTGGACTATTGAGATTCTTCGAGGAAGAGACTCCAGGAGTCAAGGTGCGCCCAGAACTCGTCATGATCCTGGCAGTTGCGTTGATTGCGGTCAGCCTCTTCGCCTACATGACTGCTACGTAGGCATTCACGATTCGTTCTGGAAGTCGAGAATGCTTCTCTGGGACAGCAGAGGAAGCGGGTCGGCCTCGACCTTCAACTCTTTTCTCAGATGCTTTGAGATCAACTCGCTGTAGCCTGTGAAGATGTAGACGCGTCTCGCTCCTGTCCTGTCGACGTATTTCACAAGCTGGTCAAAGCCGGCGTGACTGCTGAGCGGGAACGATGCGTAGCTTCCTGAACCGAAGCGGACCGCCCATCCCGTCGCCATCGCTTCCGACGCGTGAGTTGGAACGCGAGAGTTGCTACCTGTCGTCGTGACGTAGACGCAGTTGCCTTTGCGAATTAGAGCCCTTCCCTCAGTTGTGTCAGCTTCCATGAATGAGAGATCTATCCCGGATTCACTGTATGCTTCGTTCGCTTTGCCAACAACCGGGGCGCAGACCACTGGGAGCTTCGTGTAGACATTGAATAGTCTGACAATTTCCTGTGATTTCCCTGACGAGTAGACGTGAAAGGTAGGCATGTGTCCGTCTTTGATCTCGCGGAGCGCCCAGTTCACGATCTTTGCGTAGGTTCTCTCTCGTCGTGGAAAGATGAAATTCGGATCCCCGTAGGTCGCTTCGATGATGAGGGTGTCACATTCAGGAATGTCAGCAGGTTCAGTTGTTAGCGTTTTGACGCAGTTCAGATCGCCCGTGTAGACGTAGGTGTGTTCTCTTGTGATGACCTTGAACTGTGCAGAGCCGAGCATGTGGCCTGCGTTGAGTGGGAGCACCTCAGTATCACCGATGCGAACCTTTCGTCCATACTCGACTGGACGCCAATTTCGTACCGTCTTGTCTCTTAGCTTCTCGTAGATTCTCCGCGTCTCCTTGGTGGAGTACTTCATGACGTTTGAGTGGAATCCGAGCGTGTGATCCGAGTGAGCGTGCGAGATGAATATGTGCGCGTCTCGCTCCATGCTGCGGGCTGCCTGCGGATCGAAAACCATCCTCCCATCGTCGGTGTTGATCACAACACCGCCGAGCCAGCCCACACTATTTTCTTTCACTCGTCTTTCCACTTTCGGGTGCTGCCTCGATTCTAAGTACTGAGTTCAGATTCAGAAAGAGCTCATGCTTCTTCTCTTTGCTCACAACCTGCGGAACCGGATTCACGACAGTTGATCGCAGAACAATTGCTTCAGCTTCTGAGATCCATATGCCTGGAGGATGATGAGAGATGACGGTTAGTTCTCCCTCGTATCCAAAGTCGCGCTCCACAACTACGAGCACGCGTTTCCCAACGAGTTTCTCAAGTAAGTGGAAAAGTGTCGGTCTTGAAGAAGACAAGCTAAGATCTCTTCCTTGCTACGATTGCGTGCTCGCCGAGCTTGAGCCTGTTCAGTTCCCTTACATTCATCTTTCGCTTTTTCGCTTTCTCCGAGGCGATCGTACTGTTGCCAGAAGGATCCTTCAGTATGAGCGTGAATCTTGACCTGCCTTCTCTCGCTTTTTCAACTTTGCTCAGCACCGACTCCGCTCGCTGCTTCTTCTGTCCCTCAAGCGAGCGCACCAGAAACCTCAGCACTTCTTCGACTCTCACAAGTACTCCTTCAACATTGGAAATGAACCCCTCATTGTTCTGGCCGGGTTGGATCGTCACGCCAAGCTCAGGTACTAGAATCGTGGCTGTGCTACCGCGGACAATACGGATCTTCAGATCTTCAGTCGACGCCACCTTCAGACTCGTGGCCGTTGGGTCATGAGTTGAGAGAGAGAAAACGTCAGTGTGCTTGAAGCCACAAGACTTGCAGGAGATCACGGACATGATGACCGGGCCGAAGCTCTCGACTTCATACTCAACCTCGGTTACGTCAAGCCCCACAGTGTTACAGGCGGGACAGGGGGCCTCAGCTAGCCGATACTCGCGAGTCGTCAAAACTGTCGGAGGCTCGGTAGCATTCGGCGCCGCTGAAAACAATCAGACTTCCCACAGAAGTATCTCAGGGCTTCTAAAAACACTTACATGACGAGCCGCAGTCAATAGTTTCAGTTATGTCTCGTGGCTATATCGAAGCCTAGTCATAACTCTCCTGAATAGTGATGGAGAAGAGTTCAGGAAACCGATGCCCAAGATGCCTTAGAGACTCCTTGAACGTCTACTATGAGGAGGACTCTGGGTTCCGATTGGGGGCCGTGTGTCAGCTGTGTGGCTTGAAGGGATATTTCTCTGAAGGCAAACTAATGGTCATGGCCACACCGTAGTGGGATGGAACCCAGAGAGGGCTGGGCTCGATCAAGAGACGTCCAAGAGTTTCTGTCTCAACCTCATTCTTGCCATCTCATCATTGGCAACTGGACCCTTGCGCGATTTGGAATGAAATATGTTAAAGAGACCCAGCCGTGATTCCACTTGACTGATGCAGGGTTGTCGTGGGAGACGCTGAGACCTGAAGACCGAGTGAGGCTATCCATCGAAATGACAAATGTGGTTGTGCAGATCTGCGCAGACGGTATCAGAGAAACTCATCCGGAGATCACTGAGGAGCAGCTGATTTCTCTCTTGAGACGTAGGTTCTCATTCGGCCGAAGACCGTCTCCTGAGGAATAGACTCTGGACCAATTCGACGAATTCGTAAGACGCGTGATAAGGTCACTCAATCGAAGCGAATTGTCATATATGATGACGGGAGCGCTGGCCTCAAGCTACTATGGCCGCCCTCGAACCACGTTGGACGTAGACGTGGCCGTTGCAGTTACACGGAAGGATCTTGCGAGGCTTGCAGAGGCGCTCAGAAGTGCAAGTCTTGCAGTCGAAGAGCAGAGACTGGAGGCTGCGTGGCAGTCGCAGTATCGAATAATCACCATTCGACATGAAGACAGCGCTCATACTCTGGATATCATATTCATGGACGGCACGTTGGAGCGAAAGACGGCTTCTATCTTGGGTTTACCGACCTTCTGTCAGACCCCGGACTCTCTGATACTCGCAAAGCTCAGAATGATCAAGGCTACGCTTCACCTAGAAAGAGCTGCGATCGACAAGGAGGACATCAAAGCCATCCTAAGGTACACACCGGTCAACCTCGAAGATCTCCGAAAGAGGGCACGCGACGAAGGCACATCTGAGATGCTGGAAGACTTGATACACGAGTGACGATCCACAGCTCCGCATTACAGGATGCTCTGAGTGTGAATGCGTTCGCTTTTCCATACGTGGCCGTGGTCACAGTAATATTCCCCGACCCATCCATGTGGGGCTCGAGTCGCCAATGGCCCCGCTAGATGGCTTGCGTGTTCTAGACTTGAGTAGACTTATGCCGGGTCCGCTTTGCACGATGATACTTGGAGATCTTGGTGCTGACGTGATAAAGGTCGAACAGCCAGAAATCGGCGACTATGCACGCTCTGCACCGCCTCTTCTCGGAAACACCGGCTCCGCTTTCTTGATGCTCAACCGGAACAAGCGTAGCATTACGCTCAACTTGAAGAAGGCTGAGGGGCAGGAGATTCTCCGCAAGCTTGCGGCGAAGGCTGATGTTTTTGTCGAGAGTTACCGGCCGGGCGTGGCGGAGAGACTCGGCGTCGGGTATCAGGCAATCAGTCAGGTGAACGAACGGATCATCTACTGCTCGATCTCTGGTTTTGGGCAGAGTGGACCCTATCGTGATCTGGTTGGTCATGATCTCACCTACACCGCGTACAGTGGAGCAATTGGAGCCACTGGATCAAGGGGCGGCCCCCCTGTTATCCCCGCAATACAGGTCTCGGACATCCAAGCCGCAATGTATGCCACAATCGCGATCACCGCGGCGCTCTACAGGAGAGAGAAGGCCGGCAAGGGCGAGTTCATTGACATCTCGCTCATGGATGCGGCAGTCGCCTCGATGATTATGCCAATGAGCTTCCACTTAGCCGGAGAATCGACAGAGAGGGGATCGTCATTCCTGTCAGGTGGTGCACACTTCTACAACATCTACGAGACCGCGGACCGAAAATACGTCGCCATTGCACCGCTTGAGCCGAAGTTCTGGATCGAATTGTGCAGTGTGCTCAGACTGGAGAAGTACCAAGACAAGCAACTGACTTCTGAGGCAGAAGCTAATCGGATTCGCGAGGACCTGGCCGGAATATTCCGTCAGAAGACTCGTGACGAGTGGGTGAAGATTCTGAACGAGAGAGAGATCCCTTGTGCCCCAATCTATGACGTGCGCGAGGTCCTAGCCGACCCACACGTGACGTCAAGGAAGATGATCTTCGAAATGGAGACGGAGGCGTTCGGTAGATTGAATCAGCTTGCGACACCGATCCGAGTGTCACACAGTCCGCTGACTGCGAGATCTCCTCCGCCGCGACTGGGCGAGCACACCCTTCAGATTCTACAAGAACTCGGATACTCAATGAGCGACGTTGAACGACTCAAATCGGCAGGCGCGATCTAGACCTCAACTCTTGTAGTACTCACAGTGATAGCTATACAAATCATCCACAACGTACAATAGCCTGCTCACAACGGTCACGCCGAGCGGCGGGTGAGATCTTGATTCGCCCACTATGGTTCGTCGGCTTCGACAGCCTCATGGAATTCATCGCCTTCATCATCGCGCTCACAATAGCATTCCAAGCCTTCAAAGGATACAGGCTCACGAGACAGCGAACGCTCCTGTATGTTCAATTCAGTTTTGCGCTCCTGTCAGCAGGCCTGCTGATCGACTCGTTCACAGGTTTCCTCGGGATACTGGCACGAAGCCTCAAAGGAGTCGAGATTCTGACACAGGTCGGATACACAATCTACTTCCTTGCACAAGTCCTCGCGTATGGCATTCTCGTATACGCCTACGTCTCTCAGACACGAGCAATGAGCACAACGTCAGTCTCACCCTTGCTCGTGCCCCTGTTTGGTTTCTCGACACTTCAGGTCTCACAAGCTCCGGTCATCAAGCCACTACCTCTGCTTGAGTACCATCCGATTTCCGAGATCGTGTTACTCTTCCTTGTCGTCTACATCGCATTTCAGACAGGCATCAATTACTCAGCCACGAAAGACAGAAACGCGTTTCTCGTCTTTCTGGGGTTTCTCCTTCTGGCCTTGAGTCACCTATTCTTCACCTTGATGCCACTTGGCCCACTGTTCTTCGTTTTCGGACACGTGTTCCAGCTCCTCGGCTTCGTTTCGCTACTCACGATGCTTCTGCGGGTGACTAGAGCCAAATGATGATGCAGAAACTGCCGAAGTACAGGTCGCAGATGAGAATCTACGTAGACATAATGCGGGTCATCCAACGCGAGAACAATCAAGCGAAACCTACCCGCATCCTGTACGGAGCGAATCTGTCTCACGATCGACTGCTGAAGTATTTGGAGGAATTGAAGAATCTCGATGTGATCGAAGAGGCAGGCAACGGCGACCGATACTATAGGCTCACCCAGAAAGGCATTGAGTTCCTCAACCAATTTAGAGGAGTCGAAAGATTCGCAGGCGCATTCGGCTTCGTCATCTAGCCTCCGAGCACACTCAGAAACATCGGCTAAACCTCGATGTCTCAATCAGGAAGAGCATCATCAGCGGTTCGGAAGCGACGATTTTCTATGCTGAAACGCGGAGAGCTGCTCGAGGAAACCTTTCGTGCCACCTTGTGCTATTAGTCGTTGTCGCTCTCTTTCCAGTTGTGTTTCCAACATCGGAAACAGTGCTGCATTGATAAGCGCCTTGGCACCACCAAGAGCAGTCATCGGTGTTTGGGCCAACTGAGTTGACACCTCCAGCGCTCGCGCGTGCAGTTTGTCGTCTGGCACGACCTCGTGGACGAGCCCCAGGGACAACGCTTCCTTTGCGTCAAGTACCGGGTCAAGCATCAGGAGTTCCATAGCTTTCGCCGCCCCGATGATGCGAGGCACGAAGACAGTCCATCCTCCGTCCGGAACCAGACCGATAGAGGTGTAGGCTTGCTTGAATTTGGCGCTCTCGGCTGCAAGACGGAGGTCGCAGGCTGCTGCCAAGCTCATCCCAGCACCTCCGACCGGACCGTTCACCGACGCCACGACCGGTTTCTCCATCAATCGAATATCAGTAATGGCACGATGCAGAGGCACCGTCAAGTCACGGAAAAAGTGGCGAGGATCTTTTCCTGCTTGGATATGCTCCCAAACTGCCTTCATATCTCCTCCGGCACAGAAACCACGACCAGCGCCGGTGATGATCACAGCCCGAATCTTCTCATCGTCCATGCATACTTGGATTGCTCCAACCAATGCCTCAGTCATAGCGAGGTTAAGGGCGTTGAGCACTTCAGGCCGGTTAAGCGTGATTATGGCTACGGCATCGGATAAGTCCAATCGCACAACCTGATCTGTCATTCCACCACTTCCCGCAACAGGTTCACGTACAATGCATGTGAGACTTGACTCTTCTGTGTGGTGTAAGAGACCGGAATGATCAAAGGTCGCCCAATGAGAGACGGGTCCAATAGACAAAACGGCAACCGAACCCTCGGCGTGAGGCCCTGTTGTGTGTTGGTCCCTTGGCGCGCACACACTTGGTTTCAATCCGTTGTTCCTATTCGAGGAACGTTTATAGTATCGCTAAAGATGTGGTGAGAAACGCTTCGTGATGAGCTCCTCGTCAAAGCCTGACTGGGTAAGGGCAAAAGCCCCCTTGGGACCAACCTATGCGCGGCTCAAGGAACTGACAAAACAATACTCACTTCATACTGTATGTGAGGAGGCTCACTGCCCAAATGTTGGAGAGTGCTGGGGCAGCGGCACCGCGACCTTCATGATAATGGGAGAACTCTGCACACGCGCTTGCAGATTCTGCAACGTCAAGACCGGCAAACCAAACGGCATCTTGGACCGTGAAGAGCCTGCAAACGTCGCAAGAGCCGTCAAGGATCTGGGATTGAAGTATGTTGTGTTGACTTCTGTTGACCGTGATGATTTACCGGACGGTGGAGCGTCACATTTCGCCCAAACGATCACCGCCATCAGGAGCAGCGCTCCCGATGCGCACATCGAAGCATTGATTCCTGATTTTCAGGGAAGCGCCAAAGAAATCAAAACAGTGGTTCATGCGCGTCCTGACGTGATTGGCCACAACCTCGAGACTACCGAGGCACTAACCCCTAAGGTGAGAGACCCGAGGGCCAAGTATCACCGCTCACTCAAGGTCCTCGAACATGTGAAACGACTAGACCTACGGATCTTTACCAAGTCGTCACTCATGCTCGGGCTGGGTGAGCAAGAAGACGACGTTCTACAGACGATGCGTGACCTTCGGAGTGTCGACACAGACTTCCTAACGTTGGGTCAGTACCTCAGACCTTCACCACGCAACCTTCCCGTCGTCGAATACGTCGCACCTAAGCGGTTCGACTACTATCGAGCTAAGGCCGAGCAGATGGGGTTCCGCTGCGTCGCCTCCGGTCCGCTGGTTCGCAGCTCTTATCGGGCAGGAGAGCTCTTCCTCCCCAACATTATCGGACGGACTCGCCGACAAACCTCTCGAAACGAGGAAAAAAGCCTCATGGATCTGAACTTCAGCTGGGTGATTGAAGACGAAGTCGCCGGATCAAGAGGCCCACGCTCGAAGTCTGACCTCATCTCGTTGAAGAAGCAAGGCATAGGTGCCCTGGTGAGACTCGTCGAGACAGATGAGGCCTACATCACAGCCGACGACGTTCGCGAAACCGGACTAGAGGACTACAACGAGCCAGTTCCCGACTTTCACGCGCCTACAGACGCGCAGATCGACAAGATCATCGAATACATAGACACCCATGTCCACGCAGGCGTCCCAGTCGATGTCTCATGCTACGCAGGGATCGGCCGGTCTGGTGTCGTGTTGGCTTGCTATCTGGTGCACAGACGCTACAGTGCGAAGGACGCCTTGGAGCTTGTCCGCAGAAGGCGGGGCAGAGGTCCAGAAGTGTCAGTGCAGATCGAAGCGGTCGAAGCCTACTGGCGTAGAATCAATTCCATCTCCAACCACTGAGACACACGGTAAGCTTCCCAGCGTCGCTCGCTGAGACGCAAATTGATTCTGTTCGAAAAGCGCTCCATTCTGCTGGCTCGAGAACGCGAAAAGGGACTTAAAGGACGTATGAATGGATGGTCCTCCTCAATCATTTAGAATGGAGTGAGTGACTGCTTGGATCTGCAGAGTTTCCTTAGCCCGCTGCAAACGGCACTGGTTCCCGTCGTATTGTCTTCCACAGGAGGCTTGCTGTGCCTCATGATTCAAACCAGATACGGCCGCATCGTCGACCACACAAGACAACTCCTGCAACTTCCCACACGTGACACGGAAGTAGAGAAGGTGCTCGAGATGCTGTTTAAGCGAGCACGCTATGCGAAATGGGCGCTCTTCGGACTATTCCTAGGCGTCACGTGCTTCCTCACATTATCTCTCGTGATTCTAGTTTCGATGCTGCTTCCCGAGCCGATCCAGGTCGGCCTAATCGTTTCCATCTTCACTATGGGAATGGGATCAATGCTAACCGGCGTTTGGTTCGAAGTTCTCGAACTGTGGGATTCCTTTAGAGGAATCAGCCTCGAGTACTCGATCTATCAGAAGAAGGTACGAGAACAAGCGAAGCTGTAGACAATCAACCGAGGCCAGCTGGTGTTCTCGAACCGAGAAGACCACACACAGGATCTGACGATGCAGAGAATGAACAGATCATAGAGTCAGGGCTACCATCTTTTTAAAGGGAAAGGGCTCGAACAACACTTCAGAGGTATTGTGACCTTGTGGAACAAACCGCGAGGATCTATCAGGCTCTTGATGACCCCCGGACCGGTCGAAGTCTCTCCCAGAGTTCTCCAGGCAATGTCAAGACCACAGATCTATCACTACTACGAGAACTTCGTGGAATTCTTTGCTGAAACAACAGAGAAGATGAGAAAGATCTACCAGACAAAGCGTGACGTCCTCATCCTGCAAGGAGAAGGCGTACTCGGTCTCGAAGCGGCAGTAATGAATACGATCAATCCAGGCGATAAGGTGCTTGTGCTGGATTCTGGACCCTTCGGCAAGTGGTTCTCGTTCTATGTCCAGAATGCTGAAGGTAAGCCTGTAATGCTCTCATGTGATAACAACGACTCAATAGACCCGAAGAAACTCAAAGAGATCCTAGACGTTGAGAAAGACATCAAGGCGATGACGGTAGTTCACTGCGAGACTCCCTCAGGCACACTGAACCCAATCAAGGAACTGTGCCCAATCGCCAAGAAGAAGGGAATCCTTACCATTGTTGACGCAGTCGCGTCCCTAGGAGGGGTCGATGTGAGGCCTGATGAGTGGGGAATCGACATCTGCTGCGGCGCTTCCCAGAAGGCGATATCATCCGCTCCAGGCTTGACGATGATGTCGATAAGTCGCGATGCTTGGAAAGCAGTGGAGCAGAAGAAGAAACCAATCAAGAACTCGTACATCAGTCTAATTGACTACAGAGACACGTGGATCAAGGACAAACGCTTCCCATTCACGCCGTTTGTGTCTGAGATGTATGGATTGGCTGAAGCAACAGACGAACTACTGGAAGAAGGCCTTCAGAACTCGTTCAAGAGACACGCAATGGTTGCCGAGGAGTGCAGGAAAGGATTGGAGAAGCTCGGCGTGAAGCTATGGCCGAAGAGACGGGAGATATGCTCTAACACTGTCACAGCATTCGAGATTCCGACGCCATTCACTGACCCGCAAATTGTAGGCACAATGGCGGAGAAATATGGCGTGCTCATCGGCGGCGGATTCCGGGAAACGAAAGGCCGCTTGCTCAGAATCGGCCACATGGGCTACCAAGCTTCGCTGACGAACATCCTGACGACACTCGCAGTTATGGATAGGACCCTGAACGACCTGAGAAAATCCTAGGCTCCCGCCGTCCGATCCGAGTTGCACGCTCAAGAGTTCGGACACTCTTCTCTTTCTTCCACTTTTTTCATTCTTCTGCGCCTCATCGATTGCATGGAAACCAAACCGACGGTTCGCTCGGCTTCTCTTCACGCCTCAGGCGCTTTCTCTAGACCACGAGAATCAGAGACCGAACTGTAGGATCGTACATAGTGGAAAAAGAGGGGGGAAGCCGGGATCGACACCCGGCAGTGATCTAGCCGATTCCTTGAGTGACGTAGAAGCCGACGATAGCCGCGAGAACGATTGCTACGATCACAACTACGGCTACTGCGACCTTTGTGTTGAGGGGCGGCGGGGCATAGGACTTGATTCCAGGATAGGCTCTGAGAACGAGCTCTATGAGTATCAGGGCGACTATTGCTCCTGATGTCACCTGGAGGATGTTAATGGTGCTTAGCTCTGCGATGGCTGCTCCGATGCCGTAGAGCGGTGTCTCCACAGCGAAGTACCCGAGAAGCATCGCAATTGCTCCCACAATGACTGCGGCGATTCTGGCCGGCAAGCGTCTGTTGTGACCTATCAGTCCCACCAAGAACCCTTCTGTGCCCTTGATGAGCAGAGTCATAGGCGCGAAGTAGCCGAATCCGAGGAGCACGTCAGCGATTGCGGATCCAACACCTCCGGCGATGCCACCGAGCCTTGCACCCAACAGAAGTCCTGCCAACATCACCATGGCGTCGCCGAGGTTGAAGTATCCTCGTGTCAACGGGAATGGTATACTGATCAACATTGTAAGTGCTGCTGTCGCGGCGATCATGACGGCGGAAAGTGAGACCTCACGTGGGCCCATTCCTTTTCGTCTGACTGTTTGAGTGGTCATACGTTAAGTCAGTCCTCGTGAGGTGAGTGCTATGCCCCAAAACCGTATAATAGCCTTGCGAACATGAGAGCACCGAAAGCGACGGCGACTGCACCTAGTGCGAGTCCATCAGCGGCTCGCATCTTCAAGTCAATGACGTAGGTTCTTTTCGTCGGTGCTCCGAATGCTCGTGATTCAATAGCTAACGAAAGCTGA
Organism: Bathyarchaeia archaeon; assembly: GCA_049697135.1. Classification (GTDB taxonomy): domain Archaea; phylum Thermoproteota; class Bathyarchaeia; order 40CM-2-53-6; family 40CM-2-53-6; genus CAVPLU01. The sequence goes on from JBAVVE010000086.1 coordinate 12,328, forward strand.
TCCGCCATCCGAAGTGCTGTAATGACAACCGGAGCCATCACATACACATACTTCAATATCTTGCGCATGAAATTGCCCTTGTCGAGTTCAAGTCCTCGCGCTTTCTGAGCGTCCATTATCATGAGAATTATCCCACCGAAAGTCGGGATGTACCTGAGGGCTATAGCGAGTGACAATCCGTACTCATAGGGCAGGCCGAGTCTCACAAGCCCACGTACCAAGCTGCCTTGTGCCGTCGTGTAAAGGAGCGCAAATGCGCAGAACGCCATGACGTTGATTCTCAGCGCAGATGATATGCCGGCTAGAATGCTCGGGAGTGTTATGACGATCGGTCCCCAACTGAACAGAACCGGCGTCCCGGTCCTGTAGAACAATGGCCACAGGCAGATGATCATTATCGAGACCGGAAGGATCGTTCGAAATGCGAACTTGAATCTCTCCCAAGTCACCTGTCCAAGCTTGATCACGATGAGTACAATGGCATAGATCACGGCGAGAACTAGAAGGTTTGAGACAGCTACAGCCGCAATCATTCCAAGGCCGGCGCCAATCAGCTTCACCCTTGGATCCAGTCTGTGAATCATCGTGTCCCTTTCGATGTAGAGATCATACTTCAACGACATTGTCAGAGCGCCTCCAAGCTGGAACAAAACTCATCGACTGAGAGGATGTCATTCGCGAAACCCATTGATTGCAGACCTTGAGCCAAGCATGTGATTTGGGGTGGCGTAAGAAACGTCGTCTTCAACACGTCAGGTCTTGAGAATACCTCCCGGGTCGGTCCGTCGAGGATAATCTTGCCATTCGCAAGCACGATCGTCCTCTCTGCGTACTGCGCAACGACACGCATGCTGTGTGTTATCGTTATGATTGTATGGCCCTGCTTGTTGAGTTCGCGGACAGAGTCCATGAGTTGAACGGATCCGTTCCAGTCGATTCCTGTGGTCGGCTCGTCGAGTATCATGACATCAGGCTTCATCGCAACTATCGACGCCAACGTCACTTTTCTGCGCTGTCCCAAGCCGAGTGTAGAAGGCGGAACCTTCCGATACTCCTCAAGTCGCACGAGTTTCAACGCTTCAGCGACTCGCCTCTCGGTTTCTTCTGGGTCTGCCCCCAGATTCTTCGGACCAAAGGCGATTTCCTCTTCAACTGAGGTGCTGAAGATCTGGTGGTCAGGATTCTGAAACAGATATCCGACCGTCTTTGAAAGTTGCGCAATAGTCTTGCCAGCTGTCTTGATGCCATTCACAATGATCTTGCCGCTTGTCGGACGAAGCAGCCCATTGAAATGCTTCACAAGCGTGGTCTTTCCGGATCCGTTTTGCCCTACTATTGCCACGCATTCTCCTCTATTGATACTGAGATTGATTCCTGTCAGCACTTCGGTGTCTTTTTCGTATTCGAAGTGCAGATCCTTGACCTCCACTGCGGGAGGTTGATCGTTCGCCACTGTCGAGCGCCGCTGTTCTGTCTTACCGGTTTCAGGGCTTGCTCCCGATCTAGCCTTGGATTTGGAGAAGTCCCTGAGTATGCTCTCCTCGGCCTCCTCAAGAGTCAGAAATGAGTAGGGCCTGCTAGGCCCGAATTTCTGGTTCATCTTCTCTGAAAGTTCGCTGACTTGGGGAACACTCAGTCCGATGTCGAGCAGAGTTTGTGCTCGCGAGAATACGTCCCGCGGCGCTCCTTCAAGCACGATCCTACCTTGGTCCATCACTACTACTCGGTCTGAGAAGCGCGCGATCTCTTCGCTCTCATGCTCCACCATGACTACGGTCATGTTTCGCATCTTCTTCAGGTCATGAACGACAGAGAAGACTTCCATCTTGCCGATTGGATCCAACCCAGAGGTAGGCTCGTCCAACACCAGTATCGACGGCATCATTGACAATGCTGCAGCAATCGCAACTCGCTGTTTCTGCCCGCCTGATAATCTGAAGGGAGAACGTTCGCGGAACTGCTCCATTCTAACAACGCCGAGTGCCCAGTCGACTCTCTTCCGAATCTCGTCAGGTGGCACACCTAGGTTCTCTGGCCCGAACGAGACTTCCTCTCCAACATTCATCGAGAAGAGCTGGCTCTCTGGTTCCTGAAAGATGATGCCAACCTTACTTGTGAGGACATGAACTCCATGCGCCAATGTATTCAGGCCCTCGACGACGACGCTTCCATTCATCTTGCCACTTAGAGACTGCGGGATTATGCCATTGAGTGTCAAGCATAGAGTGCTCTTGCCTGCACCGGTCGGGCCCATGATCGAAAGAAACTCGCCCTTGCGCACACTGAGATTGATGTCTCTCAGTACGGGTTCCTTTGATGTCGGGTATGAATAGGTGAGTCCCTTGATGTCAATTGCCAGTTCTTCGCCCTGTTTCTGTGCTTCACCGATGGCCATAGAGTTCCCCGCTATGCCAGAGCTGTTGTGATTTAAGAGTATGCGACCCGCCAAGGAGATCGCTCGTTGAGTCTGGGCCAAGCCCTTCAGGTCAAAAGCTTAAACTCCTATGCAGTACCCTCTGTCTTGCTCATCCGAATCAGGTGAACGAGATTGAAGTCGCCGATCACGATGTTGAAGGAGGCTTCCGTGCTCGTCAAGCATGCATACAGAGTTGAGAAAGGCGAGAGCGTGCTGGTCCTATCAGATGATGAGCATATGCAGGAAGCATTGGCTCTTGCGTCAGCGGTGCGAGTTGTTGACGGCATACCTGCAGTCATGAACATATCCTCTTCCGTGCTCGATGGCATGCTGGCTCCTGGTATCCCTGAAGCTCCGAAGCATGTGGCAGCGGCAGTTGAGATTGCTGATGTTACAATGATCAGCACTGTAATCGATTACGCTCACAGGTTCGCACATACAGCCGCTGTTAAGAGAGGAGTGGAACGCATGGCGAGGATCGCTTCTGTTGAGGAAGGGCTTGGCTCTTGGGGCCTGACAGAGGATGACATTCGTCAAGTCCATGAGAGAACTTTGAAGCTCAGAGATGCCTTGAAGAACGCAGACAAGATACATGCAACCACGAAATTCGGCACAGACATCACGTTATCTATCAAAGGTCGCCCTCCACTGATCGTCACTCCAATCAGAGAGAAGGGAGTCAGCATGGGTCCCCTTCCGCTTTGGGGCGAACTCACCTACGCTGCAATCGAGGACTCAGCTAACGGAAAGATCGTTGTCGATGGCCTGATGAATGTTGTCGCACCTACCGGATTCAAGCAGCCAATCGAGATGCTGGTCAAGAACGGAAAGGCCTACGAAATCAAAGGTGGCGAGGAAGCAACCAAACTACGCAACATCATCGAAAAAGGCGACAAAGGTGCCAACGTTATCGCAGAATTTGCAGTCGGCACAGGCCACAAGGAGATCACTGGAACTCTGCAAGAAAAGGGCAGACTCGGAACAATGCACATGGCCCTAGGTGACAACTCTCGAGCCTATCCAGGCGGACAAAATGTGAGCAGCTCACACATCGACTCTCTCATGCGCAGTCCAACTGTCGAGGTTGATGGCAAACTTCTGATAAAGGACGGAAACTGGGTCTTCTAATCTGATCACATCGAGGAAGAGCGTAGTAGAAGGTTAGTCCTGATTCAACACGAGCATAGCTACGTCTTTGTCGGCGGGTACTTGGGATACGAGAACACATACACCATGGTCAAGTCTTCATGGCCGTTGTTGAGGGTGCCATGCTTGACGCCAGGAGGGATATAGAGCGCCATTCCCTTCTCCACTGACACGTCACCATCATCACACAGAATCAGACCCTTCCCTGTGAGGATGTAGCATAGCTCCTCTTCTTCATGGATGCGAGCAGCGGTTCCTGTTCCTGGTTTGAAGACTGAGTACGCAAGCATAGTCTTCTGGGTACCGACAGATTCGCCTGTGAGAAGTTCTCTCGCCCAACTCCCTCCGCCAAGGTCGAGGTGCTTTCCCTCTTCAAGCTTGACTGTCTTGACCCAAGTCATTCGAATTCCCTCAAGACCATCTGGTTGCTCAGTATATAGCACTCAAGGTAGTTGTTGATCCGACTGCTCGAGAAAGCAAGTCTGTTTTCGATTCAGAATTCCCTGAGAGCAGTCACTGTCCGGCTTGGAAGACTAGCAGAGAGCGGCTGTTGGAAACGGTAAATAGCTTCCTATTCCCATTTGGTCGACTCGGTGGCGCGAAATGGACGAAGACATTCGCCAGTACATAATGGAGGAATTC
>JBAVVE010000087.1:0-3613 GCA_049697135.1 Bathyarchaeia archaeon
GTCTGAGAAGCGTTGACTCCGCGTTGCGATTATCTTTGCGAATCATTCTGCTCACTCCGAACACGAACACGCAAAGCGCAGAGATACTGGCCCTTCGTTTTATTCCTTCCGTGAAGCGCATAGTCGGACGATCAGGTTCAATGGTGAATCCGCCGAGCCGTTTGCTGAGAGAAAGGAGCCGGTGACGTTCACTAATCTGAAGTAGCCTGCGTAGGTGCCCGGGTCGAGCTTCGTAGCACCCGATATGAGAATGAAGGAGAAAGATCCCGGAAAAGCCCATTTGGCTTCTTCGTACTGCGCCTTGACGTTGATCTCCCTGTACGACCATTGGTTCAGAGGCGTCGGGATCACGATGATCCTATGCAGTCTGAACTCGTAAAGAGCTGGCTCACCGGGGGAGAAGATGAACCATATGACGTGAGTGCCGTCGTTGATCTCAATCCCGAAGGCATTCCTTGGGTTGTCGTTCACTGGGTCTCGATGATACGGGAAGGTTGGATAAGCCCAGACGCCTATGCTGTTCTGGAAGACTTTGGATGCAGCATTTCCTCTCAAGTCTTGTCTAACGTGAAGCATCGCCCAATCGAAGGTGTCGTTCAGGCCATCTTGATAGACGTGCATCCCAAGCGCGCTCTCTCCGTCGACAACGTCCTCAGCAAGCCATAGGCGATCCAGCGGCCCCTTCAGGAAGTCGGTCTCCCAGAGGTACGGTTTCGTCTCGTTGGTTCCAGGCACTAGGGTCCAGTACCTGAATGTGGTGTTGAGAAGCGGTGGCGCCTCGTAGCCATGACCGTAGTCCTGAACGTACGCGTTCAGTATCAGAGCCGCACAGATCAAGATCGACACTGGTGCGGAGACTCTTCGCAACCACTTTTGGTAGCTCATAGAAGCCCCGTCCTTTCCTTGTAGAGGTACACAGCTGACACGACAAGCATTGGTATCCAGAAGATGAAGTAATTCTGTAATCCACGATAAGAGAACCACATTGTCAAGATAGGAACGATCCATATGACATGTTTCAGTCTGCCAAAGTAGACTGCATAGTTGAACAGCAGAGCGGCAAACACCGTGACGAACGTGACTGAATAGAAGCTTGGCAGTAACGGGATGAAACCGGTTTCACTCATCATCGAGAGCCCCTGACTGAGAATCACAAGGTTCCCGAAACTGGGGGCTATGACGCCTCTCCACCAGAGCGAGTAGTCCTGATAGATGAACCATAGATTCGGAATCAAGAAGAGGCCAGCGGCAGCTGTTGCAAAGATGAGTGTTCTTCTTATGCGCTCTCCTCTGGAAGACTCTGGGTGATCGTGAAATACCCAGATCAAGAGGAATGGGGCGAGAAGCCACGGTGTCTGCTTCATTGCGCACGCCAAGCCGTAACAGGCTCCTGCGAGCCACGGCTTCTTGAGAGAGAAGATCACGCAGATCATCGGAAGCACCCACAGGAAGTCGGCGATCGAGCCTGAGCTAAAGTTGATGACCAAGTCCGAGCCTGCAAAGATGGGCAAGAGGACAATCGGTCTTATCTCGGCGGGAGCCCAACAGTAGATCGAGACCAATGTCACAATCTCGAAAATGAGAATGACTACTCGCATATCCGCTATGCCGGCCACCACTGCCGGAACGAGGACTAGGAAACTCATAGCTGGGTAGTTCAGGATCGTCATTAGGGCACCTGACGGCATCAAGGTGATGAACTGTGGATCTACTGAGAAGACTCTCAGAGCGCCTTGGAGATCCTGCGCATAGGGGTTCACTCCTCTCGTGAACAAGATCGCCGCGTAATGTGTGAACGCGAGCGAGTCGCTTCGATACGCTCCGTTGAACTCAACTTGCGAGATGACATAGGCGCTTGTCAAGACGAGGGCGATCAATGTGGCGAACGGCAGGTGACGCAATCTCTTGAGCGTCTCACTGCTAGACATCCCAATCGCCATGATTATGAAGGCAACCAAGTACGTGATCAGGAGAATCAACACGACCTCCAAGTGCGTCTCGATCTTTCCTCTGATCCAGTTCTGGAAGCCCTCCGCGAGCGCGAATCCTCCGACGAATAGGAAGGAGATTCGCAGCATCAGCTCTTCCGTTGGATCATTGCAAAGCTTCATCATCTTTTGATCGACCTACAATCGTCCCCACGATCAGACAGGTCAAAGTGGCGAAGGTGACGGTCCAGCTGATTCCGCTCACTGTCGGATCTGTCTGGTGTATGATGTCGATTGTCTTCATCCACTGCTCGGCTGTGAGCTGAATGTAACCTTCGCTGTTTCTCACAAGTCTAAGAGGTTTTCCGTCGGCAGACGCGACCCAAGTCGGAAACCACGCCTCACGGATCTGGATTTCCGCCTTGTCACCTGCACCCGTCAGCCCAAGATGAATGTGATCAGGGGACACGCGTTCTACAGTCACCTTGAACGCTCCCGGCGGAGATACTTCCACCAACTCGACATCGTGTGTTGTCTTGTAGATCGAGATCGAGGATGGGCTGTACGGGACCGAAAGAACCTCGGTGAAACTCGAATTGCCGAGAAGTGCATGTTTCTCTGCGTTACTCAAATCCCCGATCATTATCCATTCGATTCCGAGCAAATCGCTACTGTTAATGAGGTTTCGCCAAGTCCGTATGCGGACATCTTGTGACGGGGCACTCTCAAGGTCGTTGATCCTGTAATCGTCTAGATCGTCCCCAATCAGGCGATTCAGAAGTTTCGACTGCGGATACCAGCCGTCAACTGTGGGTTTGTCGGCAATTCTCGGGAGCAGGTAGACCCAGAGTGGGCACTTGATGGCAAGTATTCGACCTTCTGACCTGTCGCCCTCGAAGTAGCGTAAGATCTCAGACGGCACATCTGCGTTCGCAGTTGAGTAAGGAAGATAGGGATTCACAGGTTCAGTGTTGGAATACCAGATTCTCAAGGCGGGACTGAGAAACACGGGTACCGCCACTAGCACGATAAGGAGGACTGCCCAGTACTTTCCCTTCATCGAGAAAGACCGCACAGCCCGCAGAAGCCCGACCCCTGCCAACAGGACCATCGGAATGGCGAAGTACAGCCAGAACCTGTACACATCCAAACTAATCCAGAGTTTCTTCATTGGATAGAACCAGAATATCGGAAGCGCATAGTAGCCAAGCCCAGCCCAGAAGAAGAGAACGAACCACAGGCACGCAAATCCGAACATTTCCGTCGATGCCATCAAACCGCCGCGCACGGACTGCCGCGAAGTCTCCACGAGGAATATGAGGAAAGAAACGATTATGACGACGATGCCAACAGGCATGAGCAGTGGGAGACCCGCAAGCTCGCTGAGCTGGTAGGATCCCATTCCGCCGAGAAGTAGCAAGATCAGATGGATCGGCTGCAGGCGGAACGCTCTCCTGTAGGTTCTTCGGATCAGTAATTGAAAACCAAGTACAGCGAGGATGAATTGTGCGATTCCGAGAACCGCGCTCGCGATGTCAACTCCAAAATACGTGAACCGCAAGAACGAAAAGGTCACGTTTCTGTTGAAGAACCCATTCGGTGGGAGTTGTGTGAGGGCTACGGAGTACGGAATGATCCAGATTGCGGAAAGACCGATGCCCCCAGCAATCGCGCCGAGGCCAACT
>JBAVVE010000088.1:0-12309 GCA_049697135.1 Bathyarchaeia archaeon
GGTTCTCTCAGTCGAAAGAGAGAAACGACTCGTGTCAAAAGAGAGAACTAGGTGACAAGGAGAAGGAATAACTAGGTTCTCGTGGACAGCAGCGCGACACGTTCAATGACAGCCTTCTGGACAGCCTCCTTGACTGGTTGTCCCGGCATCTTGATGGCATCCAACTCTGAATTCTCGATCCCGTAGCGTTTCACGATCACGCTTGCTTTGCTGCTTGACCAGTCATCGAGAAGCGCATCATCCAAATCGGTCTTCAGAAACTGAGCCATCCTGTTCTGAAGCGATTCTACTTCATCTCTAGAGTCAGAGAATGCGGCAAGGCCAACTGTCTTCGAGTCAGGCTTCACTCCCAACATGCGTATCGCTACATCGATCTGCCTCTGAGCTGAGGCATACAGAAGAACTTCCATCGCCAAGTTCCTCGAGATGTTCAGTCCCGTCTTGAATGCGTGAAGTGCATTTGTCGCCGCGATCTCCAGATGCTCTTTGCCGGCTAATTGTGCTCCTTCGAGAAACTGTACGTCCGCATTGGGAAACGCACTTCGCATTTCCATCAATGCAACAGACGGGTCAATGCCTGAAGGAGTCTTGAATGCGGTAACTGCAGCGAATTTCCCGTCTTTCGACAGATCGAGGATCAAGTCTCATCCGTAGTGCCGTGCGAACTCAATTAGTCTTTCGACAGTCTTGCCGTCGATCCCAGCACCGATCAGTGTCTCTCTGACTGTGTCGAGTGGCCTTCCCCTTTTCTCTGCTTCGCCAAGCAGCCGTCGTGTACTCTCCAGTCTCTCCCAAGGGAATATGATCCACTGTTCAGTCTGGATGATGAAGAAGTCCGGCTTGAAAATGCTCTGTGGCTTGTAGTAGAGTGTCGCTGTCTTGATCGCCTTTGCCCCGCATACGTCAAGATGTTCCACTGCGACCTTGAGGCTCTCCCCGGTATCTGATACATCATCCACAACCAGCACATTGACGCCTTTGAGTGGAACCATGACTGCCTGACTTATCACAGGCTTCCTTGCAGTAACGCCCGGCGCAAGATAGAACTCGATCCTGATACTCGCTGTGTTTGCGTTTTCCAGCAGGTCAGACATGACACGGGCAGGCGCCCATCCGCCGCGACATACCCCGATTATCAGATCGGGTTTGAATCCGGAATCCTTCACTCGCTTGGCCAGTTCTATCAACATGTCATAGGTCTGATCCCATGAGGGCGATGTGTAAGAGATCGGCAATCAGGCGAGCTCCGAGAGGTAGACCACTCGCTTAACTTCCATTATAAGACTTCTTTCCTGTTGGGCAAGAATGCGTGCATGAGGAAATTCACTCAGCCGAATCCTGGGAAGGTCAGAGCGTAAAGGTGTCTCGATCCGGTGTATACATCAATGTTGGATTTGCTCAGCGGAGATGCACATTTCACCGGGCAGTCCCCTCAAAGCAGGTCAGTCCACTTCATCGCAGGTTCAGCGATATGTGCGCTTCCTCTTAAGTCCAACCATGAGGACATCAGACATGCGAAGAGGAGATTATCTGACTGCTTTTATATTCGGACCCAAATCTACAGCAGCCCGTCTCTCCGATACCTAATCATTCCTGAGGTAGAGGATGTTTGCCAAGAAAGAGAGAGAAACGGAAACGTAGCACCACCGAGATCATCGGGCTCATCGCAATCGGCATATTCGTCGTCGGGATAATCTGGCTAGCGTTTTTCACGTCACCGCAGACGCCGAACCAGACAACCACGAGCGTACTTGCACCAGACTTCACATTGACTGATGTTGACGGAAAAACCTTCAGACTTGGTGATCAGCGCGGGAAAGTTGTTGTGCTCGAATTCATGCGAACGACCTGCTCAGCCTGTCTAGCGCAGGAACCCTACCTCAGAGAGCTCCGATCCAGATTCGGAGGAGGAGACGTTGTCATGGTGATGATCAGCATCGACCCGACCACTGACACTGATGAAGTTCTACGAGATCATCGAGATCAGGGCCTCATGGGTTGGATCGCGATCGTCGACAAGGCACAGGTCTACAAATTGTACAGCGTGCAGGCCACACCAACAATTGTCATCATCGACAAGAACGGCTATATCCAGTATGAGCATGTCGGACTCACCGAATCCTCAGTCCTCATGAAAGAAGTAGACAACCTAGCATAGCGATGCGTCTAGAAAGCACGTGAGCCACATGCCTGAGAGACGCGAGACGCCGCGGCTCTCTTCCACGCAACCCCCGAAAGCAACGATGCACCCCTCGCTGCCTGATGAAGTCACAGGGTCTCGTCAAATCAGCAGACGGGGTTGGAAATGGTGGATCTTACGACGGCAGACTGGTCCTTGACAGTGTTCGAGGGGTTCCACTGGTTGTGTTTCCAGAGGTCTTCCACCCGGGACTCTTTCTCAGTACGCCACTTCTCCTTGATGCACTTGATCAATTTCAGTTGAAGACGGGCTCGCATGTCTTGGATTTGGGGACCGGGACAGGAGTGTGCGCCATCTTCGCCGCTATGAAAGGAGCACAAGTGACTGCAACCGATATCAGCCCTATCGCAGTCCGCTGTGCCAGAGTGAATGTCACCATCAACAGCTTGGATGACCAAGTCAGAGTGCTTGAGGGCGACCTGTTTCAGCCCGTCCAAGAGAAGAGGTTTGACCTTGTAATCTTCAATCCGCCGTACTACGAAGGAAAACCGAGAACATGGTACGAATATGCTTGGCGGGGTGAGAAGGTACTGCATAGGTTTGCAGGGGGCTTGGGCGCTCATCTTGCAGAGGGAGGAAGGACCCTTCTTTCGGTTTCCACTGAGCTCGATCTAGCAGCGGTCAGAGAGGAACTTCGCACGAATGGATTCGAAGTCCGTGAGAGGTGCAGGCGAAGACTTCCTGGCGAGACGATGTTCGTGTACGAGTGCACTCCGTCGTCAGCAAGTGGACCTGTCAGAAGTGAAGAACTTGGAACCACCAAACAATGAACATGACTGCTAGCCCAAGACCTACTGCAATAGGCAGTCCAGGGAATACTTCCCTCCTTTCCAGCATCTTGAACCCAAGATAGCTCCCAGCAGCGACACCCGCGAATGTTCCGAGATAGGCCAAAGTCCCAAAGCTGATCATCGCGTTACTAACGAGCATGGAGTAGAAGACGAGGTCACCCATGCCTACCGTCAAATCGCCGACAGTAAACACAGCTCCCTTGAACTCCTCTAGGTCAGCTATCTCTGCGATCTTGCCTATCGGTCCACGGTAGACTGAAACCAAGTCGTAGATCGCAAGGGCTGCGAGCAGGACGACCGCCGTGAGAGTTGGAATGGATGCGCCGAGAAAAGTTCCTGTCAGCGAGCCGACTATCGTGACTGACAGGATTCTGACCGTCTCGGGACCTTTGTGCAGTCCCAACATGAGGAGTACCGCTGCAACCCCGGTTGTCACAATCCAACCTAACCCATAGATGTCGACCAATGGAGCAAGCTGGTCCGCATATAGCTCGCTGTACCAGTTGAGGAGAAAGAATGCGACAAAGAACATTGCCGCCGTGATGAGATACTTCACAATTCTCTTTCTGTGATATTTCAGAAGCAGATAGATCGAGGTCGCAGCTGCTGCCATCATGATCACGAAGACTGCTGCATTCAAGGTTGCACCGCTCGGAGTCTCTGGGAAGACTGTGATCGCTACCACTTCAGCACCAGAGGCCTGCAGTCCATAGGTGAGAAACCCGGCTAGGAGAAGAGCTGTGATGACGGGCACAACTTGAACGAAGCTTGCTTTGAAATGCGAAGTCATCTGGGTATTCCCAGCTTCTCCGAGCAGCTCGTGCAGTAGTCATCGCTCTTGCGATCTGTGTCCCTCAGACTGTTCGAGAAGTACATCACGCATGAGCGTGTGTCGCAGTGGGTCAGGCCCAATGTATGCCCAAGCTCGTGCACTGCCTCCTTGATGACTCGGATTGGGAACAGTTGCTCGCCACCGAGATCAGTGGTCCCTCTCAGTCTATGCGTTGAGATTATGGCGACCCTGCCCGGCAGCCTTGCCTCCCCAAAAATGAAATTCATATTAGGAATGTAAAGATCCAAGTCCGTTACACCGAGCAGCCTATCCTCGTCCACATTCGCATGTTTCTCAAGAGCGGCTAGGATCTTTGTGGAGTGGTGTTGGTCGGAGTGTGGGTTAAGTGAGTTCTCGATGTCTACTGCTACTTCAGCAGTGTCACAAACAGTGCCTGGGAATTTGTTAGGGAGGCGTTCTTTGAGGATTTCGAGAGTCCCTTCATGAACTTGAGCGATCGGGACGAGGAATATGTTCTTGAGTTCATATTTCGTAGGATTCACCGGCCTTGGGAACGAACGATTCCAGTCCTGCCTGTTTGTTCGCCCAATCGGCGAGAACCGTACAGCTGTCTTCGTCTCCGTGAACTGCAAAGACTTTGGTCTTCTTGTCCAGACTCTCCAAGCATCGTAACAGTTCGCTCCTTCCACCGTGAGATGAGAAATCGAACTTCAACACTTTCGCGTTCACTTTCTGAGGCCTGCCGTGGAGCAGGTACCTGCCCTCCTCAGCCAGCACTCGACCGGGTGAGCCCTCGGCTTGGTAGCTCACAAGGATGATTCCGTTCTTGCTTCCACGTGCGATGTTTTCCATATAGAAGACTGAGGCGCCTCCCTTGAGCATGCCAGCTGGTGAGATGATTACGCTGGGATTCCTGATCGCTCTTCGTCTTTCATGCCAGTTCCTGACCCATTCTGTCTTCTTGATGGCGGATTTGAAGAGTTGAGGATCAACAAGTGCAGACTCATGATCTTCCAGCACTTCGATCGCTACCCGAGCCATTCCGTCAACATGGATGGCGTGCTGGAAGTTGTGGGCTGTGAGCATGCACATTATCTCTTGGGATCGACCAACTCCGAATGCCGGAATCAGAACCGTCCCTCCGTCTTCGACTATCTCGTTGCATGCAGCGACGAGTTGCTTCTCGCTCTCAGTCCGGTCAGGGTGATCCTCCTTAGCATACGTGCTCTCTATGATGAGCGCATCAAGCTGACCATAGTCGCAATCCGCAGAGCCTGCGAGTCTTGTCGCATTTAGGTTGAAGTCACTTGTGTAGACAATACGTCTGCCCCCTGTCTCCACGAGCGCTTGGCTGCTGCCCGGGATGTGACCGGCGTTGAGTAGTGTCACAGTCCCGTTTCCGATTTCAAAGGGATGACGATATGGCACGTTCACAGAATGTTCCATCATCGTTTCTAGGTCCATGAACTCAAATGGCAGGTAGTATCCGCTGAGTTTGATCATATCCCTGATCAGGATGTTACCCAATGCGAATGTAGGCTCGACTCCATAGACTGGAAGGCGGCTTCTTACGTAGAGCATCGGGACGAGCCCGCTGTGATCAAGGTGGGCGTGGGTTACCACGATGCCATGAAGGTCTTTTGGCGAAACATGCACCGGGAAACCTATTTCGTGGTTGACCATGACGCCGTAGTCAAGTAGGATTGATTTCTCCCCTAACTTGACTTGGACGCCTGAGCGGCCAACCTCCTGACATGCGCCGAGGAAGCGAATGTTCATCCTGATTCATCGGCCTGAGTGCGATGCGGTCTCGTCACCTTTCTAAGTGTATTGCAAACAATGGTGTCGAAGTGACTCAATGATCATCCGTACATGCTCTGCAAGGACTTGGAGGTCTGTTTCATCCTCTTCTCGAACTCTTCCTCGATCTCCCTCGCTCCATCCTCAAGATCGGAGACGTCTACTTTGATCCCATAGGCTTTGCAGATCGTCCTTACCGCGATTGCCGCGGCCGATGGGTCTGCGGCGCTTGCAGATGCATAGGGAAGAATCGCTATCGCAGGGAAGTTGTTCATCTCAAACTCGCTCAACATGACCGCAAGCTGACCGTAGACGAAGAAGCCCGGCTCCAGGGTCGGATACTTGAATCCGCTCTTCCTAGTCAAGTACGCCCTAGTCGGAACAATCCTGACGTTCTGCTTTCCGGACTTCAGGCCGGAATCCAACCCACCGACCAACACTGCATCCCGAAACTTCTCTTTGATCGCCCATTGAGCAAGTGCTTTTGCGAACTCAGCTTCCTCCGTTCTATGGGGGGCGAACTCGAGCTTCACAAACACAAGCTTGCCTTTCCTAAACACCTCAAACGGTGTGACTAGCCCTTCTTCCGAGGTGGAAACAAACGGAGGAGGATGCATGACATCGACGAATCCTATTCGTTTCGCTTGGAGGGAGTGCACTAGATACGAGACTGCGATGTATCCAGTCGAGCCAATCCCGTGAAATCCCGTCATGAGAGTGCAGTTTCTCAGACCGTTTCCATGAACATTCATTGATATCGGCATTAGTATCAGCTGTTATTTCGTCAGAGCGGATACGTTGGGAGGACTGGCTAAAAACCTGCCGAATCGCTCGACAAGACGAATCAGGCAGATTATTGGTAAGGCTTTTATTGACGTGTTCTGCGCCTATGTTTCTGCTTCATTCGGAGGAATTCAGACTTGGCGTATCTCAGTGGACAACCTGTGTTCGTCCTTAAGGAAGGCTCCTCGAGAAGTAGAGGAAGAGACGCCCAAAGATCGAACATGACTGCTGCCCGCATAGTTGCGGAGGTCGTGAAGAGCACTCTTGGCCCAAGGGGAATGGACAAGATGCTCGTCGACAGCCTTGGCGATGTCACAGTAACTAATGATGGAGCGACAGTTCTGGATGAGATTGACGTCCAGAACCCTGCCGCGAAGATGATGGTTGAAGTCGCAAAGACGCAAGATGATGAGGTAGGCGACGGCACAACCACCGCAGTTGTCATCGCAGGAGAGCTGCTGAAGCGCGCTGAGGCCCTCCTTGACGACGACATTCACCCTACGGTCATTGTCTCAGGATACAAGAAAGCCGCGGAAAAAGCGATGCAGGTACTCAGCGAGATATCAATCCCAGTAGAACCTGATGACAAGGCTACACTCAAGAAAGTGGCCATGACAGCGATGCACAGCAAGGGCCTAGGCGCTGCAAGGGAACACTTTGCAGACATCTCCATCGAGGCCATCAAGCTCATCGCCGAGAAGAGAGGCACAGACTGGACAGCTGACATTGACAACATACAACTGACCAAGAAAGAAGGCAAGAGTCTCCTCGACACCGAGCTCATCAGGGGCATCATCGTGGACAAGGAAGTCGTCCACCCAGGCATGCCGAAGGCTGTGAAGAACGCCAAGATAGCGCTACTCGACTGCGCCCTCGAGATCGAGAAGACGGAGATCAGCGCCGAGATCAGAATCAACGATCCTACACAGATGAAAGCGTTCTTGGACGAAGAAACCAAGATGATGAAAGAGATGGTCGACAAGATAAAGGCCGCAAAGGCGAACGTCGTCCTGTGCCAGAAAGGGATTGACGATACAACTCAGCATTTTCTTGCCAAGGAAGGAATCCTCGGCGTCAGAAGAATCAAGAAATCAGACATGGACAAGCTAGCCAGAGCGACCGGAGGAAAGGTCGTCACCAACCTCGTCGATCTCAAGGAGAGCGACCTCGGATTGGCCGGCCTTGTGGAAGAACGCAAGCTCGGTGATGACAAGATGGTCTTCATCGAGGGATGCAAGAATCCGAGATCGGTTTCAATACTGATCCGGGCAGGGTTGGAAAGACTCGTCGACGAGGCTGAGCGCTCTCTAAACGATTCGCTTTCCGTGGTTGCCGACGTCGTGACCAAGAACAGAGTCGTTGCTGGCGGTGGAGCGATCGAATCGGAGCTTGCTAGGAGACTCAAGGAATATGCCATCAAAGTGGGGGGCAGAGAACAACTGGCGATCGAGGCATTCGCAGACTCGATCGAAGTTATTCCCAGAACGCTTGCTGAGAACGCTGGACTCGATCCAATTGACATCATGGTGGACCTGCGGTCATCTCACGAGAAGAAAGGCGGATTGTGGATGGGAGTCGATGTCTTCAAGGGCGGAGCCAAGGATATGCTCAAGAGCGGAGTTCTCGAACCCCTCAAGGTCAAGGAACAAGCCATCAAGTCCGCCGCAGAAGCAGCCTCAATGATCTTGAGAATCGATGATGTCATAGCAGCTGCGAAACCTCCACCAACCCCTCCAAGGGGCGGCCCAGGCGGAGAAGGAATACCGGAATACTAGACCAGTTCCGACGGGAAGCAGTCTAACGAAAGGCTTCTCTTCAAACGCAGCTAGTCCCAACGCTAGCCGGAGGCATCAACGGTATGAAGATGCTCAACTGTCCAACGCGATCCTGAACGTAAGCCTTAGAAAGGATGCCGAGCCTCGTAGACGACCAGTGCTCCGGTAGTATAGCCCGGTCACGCATATGGCGCCGAGAGTATGCTGGCCTCTCGCGATCCAGATCGGAGAAAGCCAGCGACGCGGGTTCAAAATGATCAAGAAACAGATCATGAAAATCCCGCCCGGAGCACCAAGTCAGCTCAAACGTGAACCGATTGCAGGGACTCATGAAAGGAACGGCGGTTCTCGTCACGGGGACTCCCGGCACCGGAAAGACAACTGTTAGTCGTCTGCTAGCAAAGGCTCTTCGCGCGCACTACGTTAACCCCGAGACACTACTCAAGCGCGAAGGGACAGACTACACATATGACGAGAAGAGGAAGACACACATAGTTTCCCTGAAGAGGCTACGCATCTCACTCAACGAGTTGGCTAGACGAGTCGACGGAGGTATAGTAGTGGACAGTCACATCCCCCTCAGAATCACCTCCCCCAAACCTGTAAGAGTGATTGTCCTGCGTTGTCATCCAAAGATCTTGGAACAACGACTGAACCGTAAGCGCTGGTCGAAACGTAAGACCAGTGAGAACTTGCAGGCGGAGATTCTCGACATCTGCTTATGGGATGCAGTGCATAACTATGGGTGGAAGAAAATCGTTGAGATTGACACGACTGCTGTGCAACCCTGCTGCGTGGTGGAAACAGCCATCCGAGCCTTGAAACAGAAAAGAATTCAGAGAGCGCCCAAGGTTGACTGGCTGATGGCCCTGAGACGTCACCAAATGCTGACCAAGTATCTCATATGAGGTGTAGCCCTGAGGAAGATCTATCTCGTCATAGCGTGCTCGAAATGCCAACGGCTCCTGCTTGCTCGGCAGGGAACGAAGACTAGGCAGTGTCCCCATTGCGGGCGAAGGATCGGGCTCTCTAAGGCAGAGACGCTATGGATGACCAGCGACATAGAAGAGGCGCGATCAGTTCTACGTTCAAAGAGCCAAAGCAGGCCCGAGAAACCTGCTGCCGAACCATATGGGAAAGTGGCCAGTACACACTTTTAACGCCGGCGCGTCAGTATCTCCGGTGATCAGTTTGTCTTCAACTGCGGACAGGAAGTTTTCCGAGGAGCTTGCGCTCCTCCTTCAGAAAACGGTCATTGTGGAAACGAACAGTGGAAGGAAATATACTGGCCTTCTCTCTGGAGTAGACACGGATACTCTTAGTGTATGCATTTCCAATTGCGCAGATGAGTCAGGGAAAGCCATCCATAAGCTGTTCCTCAATGGACCTTCCATCGCCCAGATCTATAGTATGGAGAAGCCGTTTGACTTGCAGGCACTTGCTGACAGGGTGGAACGGGTCTTCCCGAGAATGGTTAAGATTGTCGAGGGAGCGGGCGTGATACTTGTCATGGACAAGATCAGACTCAGCGAGAACGGCATAATTGAAGGGTCAGGACCAGCTGCAGAGAGAGTTCAGAGGGTGTACGAGGAGTTCGTGAAGGGCCAAGGCAAAGGGACCTAGTGCCCGACGATTGACTTGGACAACCCACTGCATTCTGCGTGAAGTGCCCACGAACACAATACGGCCACAGATTCTTTGAAGGATGCGCGTTGTCTTTCGAAACGGGGCAGCGAGATGTCCTAGGAAGAATAGGCGTCTTCGAGACAAAGAGCGGAAAGCTCGAGACCCCCGCACTTTTCCCGGTTGTGAATCCGCTTGCGCAAGAGATACCTCCACGGGTCATGTTCGAGAAACTCGGATCCAAGGCACTGATCACGAATGCATACCTGATAAGGCGACGAGCGGGTGACACCGGAGTCCACGACATTCATGATTTCCTGGATTTCCCCGGTATTGTTGCCACAGATTCTGGCGCCTACCAAATGCTTCGGTACGGCGAAGTCGAAGTTGGCTCCGCAGAAATCATCGACTACCAGCAATCCATCCGAACGGACATCGGCGTCATCCTAGACGTACCGACCGGATCGAGGGCCTCAAGGACTCGAGCAATGGAGACAGTCAATGAGACCATAAGAAGAGCTGACGAGGCGCGGAAAGTCATCAAGAATCGAGACATAGCGTGGGTGGGACCAATACAGGGAGGACTGTACCCAGATCTGGTTGCCTACAGCGCTCGTGAGATGGCCAAGAGAGGTTTCGACATATATGCGCTCGGAAGTCCGACCGAAGTGATGGAGCAGTATCTCTTCGCAGACCTGGTCGACATGATACTTGCTGCGAAGATGAACCTGCCATTCAGCACGCCGTTGCACCTATTCGGTGCTGGACACCCATTCATGTTCTCGCTTGCGGTTGCACTCGGTTGCGATCTGTTTGATTCAGCCGCGTACATCCTCTACGCGCGCAGAGGTCGGTACCTGACACAAGCGGGAACTCTTCACCTCGGACAGATGGAATATTTCCCGTGCAAGTGCAACACATGTGCAAGTACAAGCCCTGATAAGGTTAGGTCTCTTCCGGTCGCCGAGAGAACTCGACTCCTTGCTGAACATAACCTACTGGCCTGCTTCCAGGAGATAGAGACAATCAAGGAATCCATCGTCGAAGGAAGACTCTGGGAACTTGTTGAAATCAGGTGCAGGAGTCATCCTCGCCTCTTAGAGGCATTCCAGAGGACTCAGAAGCACCGAGCCGAAGTCGCATGTTGCGCTCCCTCCACGAAGCGCAAGGGGATCCTCTTCTTTGACTCAACAAGTCTTCAAAGACCGGAATACGTCATGCATCTTGAACGGCTGCTTGGAGACTATGTTCCTCCCAGAGAGGCGAGAGTCTTGGTGCTGGCACCAGTCATGACCCATCGTCCCGGCGACGAGAGCAGTGACATACTAGTCGGCATGACGAAGGCGGGCAAGGGCGCGCACGTCTGCCTGTACTCCCCACCATACGGCCTAGTGCCTTCAGAACTGCAAGACACTTTTCCATTCTCGCAGACCGAGACCCTAGAAGAGCCTGATCCTGAGATCCTGAAAGTAATGGCAAAGGCAGTCCAGAGCTATCTCGCCAAGAACCGAACCTATCGGGCAGTTGTTCTCGTACGATCGGACAGAGGATGGCATGTCCGGTACGCTGGGATGTGCAAGAGTGTTTGCTCGAAATTACGAGTGAGGTTCTCGAGTGTGACCGACAAGGAAATCTCAAGCGGACTGGCAGGAACAGCTGCAAAAGGCAAGAGGTATCTAGGAAAGAACACAAAGGGTAAGCCTGTAAAAAGACGAGAGTAGGGTTCACGAATGTCGATGTTCAAGAAAAGCTCGTTGCAGAAACTCCTTGGCTCAGATACGAGAGCAGAGTTGCTCACATTCTTCCATGGCAACCCGAAGACCGCTGACAGTCTAGACGGCCTTGCCCTAAGGTTAGGAAGGAAGCCCGGTGAGATTGAGAGGGACCTCAGAGAACTCGTCGAAGTAGGACTGCTGCGAGAGCAGAGGATCTACTCATTGGATCCTGACCGTGATGTGACGCTGCAGAAAGAGATCTCCGATGAACTGAAAGAGACTACCGCGAGGCAGGAGAAAGAGCCCCTCGAAGAAATCACGAGGGAACCAACCGGAATTGAGGTGATCGATAATATTGCACCTTTGGGAGTTCCATCGCCAGCAATGCTCCTTTTCATGGGTGATCCCGGAACCGCGAAAAGAGAGCTGTGCCTGGAATTCGTTGCGAGATCCCTCAGGCGCAAGCAGCGTGTCGTCTATTTGACTCTAGAGCAATCTCCTGAAGAGATCCGGGCTTCCTTGAGTGTAATGCCAGACCTCGGGAACTTGACAGGACCTCTTGCGCGACCAGAGAGACTCGAAGATCTCGTCATGATTGACTGTTACTCCCCGCAGATTGGTGTGGTAAGCGAGGAGGGGTTGTTTGCTGATCCGAACAACCTCTCGGAACTCAGCATCGCGGTATCGAAAGCTCTCGAGAATAGAAATCAGGGCCTCTTCGTTCTCGATTCCCTCGATACGCTCATTCTGAAGCGAGGTCTGACCTCATCATTGGAACTGATTCGTACACTCATGGCGAAGGCGAGGACTGCAAAGTTTGACTCTATCG
>JBAVVE010000089.1:0-2283 GCA_049697135.1 Bathyarchaeia archaeon
CACCTACCCTCCTTTCTTTTTTTCATTTCTCACACGAAATGACAGAAGACGCTGCTCTCCTGGTTCCGTTCTATTCCCAAAGGGCTAAGACAACCAGAACCAAAAACAAAACCAGAGCCGCACAGAATGCCACGAGAGCCCTTTTCGACGCGTCCTTGTGTCTTGTTGGAGACAGTTCTTCTTTTGTATGGAAGAGCAAATGGCGAAACTCGTAGACGCCAATCGATCCGGAGAATTCAACTAGCCCTCCTAGGATAGCCAATATAGCCACCTCCAACAGCAAGAGGTCCCCAATCACACGGATAGTGAGGAAACCTATGAACGAAAGTAGCTCCGAGGCAGCCAAGTCGGCAACCAGCACGGCAGCTGCAACCAGCAATCCTTTTCGGACCGAAACCAAATACGTCAGCAAGTTTCAACACTACCATGGTGGAGAACCCTGCTAATAACAGTCGCACGAAACAGACCGGTGAGTCATCGAGAAGCTAGAAAAGAACGGAAGAGGCAGCCACGTAGCCGTGTGGGGTTGTACTCGATGCTGGCCACAGTCGCATTACTCGCGGCGGTCATATGGGTTGGACCATATCTGTCGCTGCAACCCAGAGTGGAAGTGCTGCCGGACATCATTCCATTCTCCCAAGAAGGTTGGATGAGCTTCGTACCGGACTCGGCAGAGTTCGTCGCATACGTCAACTATCGTCAGGCCTTCGAGGCCACCGGCAACTATAGTCTGTTCGGAACGGGGCCTCTCGTGGAGATCTATGCTCCTGCGTTTGCCATCGACCCGGCTTCGGTCGAATATGAGGTTTCAATCAGTCTTGCCGGCGAAAGTTCCAAGGAAGGGTCGTCTACGATAGCAGTTCTGAGAATTGAGTCTCAGGAACTGAAGAGTCTAGACCACGCTCTACAGTCTTCCGCGCAAGTTCGTAGAACCGAATACAATGGCCACACAATCTTCAGTCTTCTAGTCCGTCGCAGGGAACTGGAAACCCAGCTCGTGCTCGGCAGCTTAGCGATTGAGGGAGAACACCTGGTCTTGTATCAGGGACCTAGCAACATTGACGCACTCAAGAAGATACTCGACACAGCTGGTCATGAACCAAGCCAGTTTTTCTCGCAGCAATCAGCACGCACGGCTTTGTATGCTTCAGGCGGAACGAATGGCCAATGCTTGGCTCTCTTCATTGCCACTTTTCCTACCCAGATCGAAGGAGCAAAGGTCGCGATGAAGACTGTAAGAACCGCTTCCCAGACGGTCACATCACAGATCGCCTTCTCTTTCGACAGTCAGGACCAAGCAAGGACCCAGTACGGGAACGTAAAGAGACTCTACACTGGTGGAAAAGACTACTGGATTGTAGGGCCGTTCGATGTAGTCGCTTTCGAGTATGACATATCAAAACTTGGTGACCAAGTAAGGGGACTATAGACAAGGAACGCGTGATGTGTTCTACACGTGAGGAAGAGTCCGGTGTTATGTCTCAGGAGGCCCTTACGAAGCCACCTTCCCTCAACGCGAAAGCAAGGCGGTTGATGTCTCCTGATAACTCTCTATCTGCTTCCAATCTTTGCACAAGCCTCCGCACGGCCATGTGAGTGCTTCTATTCGCTGAGCTAAGGTTTTCAGCTCCTCTAGTCTCCACCGCCTGAGAGGCGCATATCAATTCTATCGCCACTATGAAACGGATGTTCTCAACTACGCGCATCAGTTTCAGAGCAGCGGCAGGACCCATACTAACGAAGTCTTCGAAGTCAGCCGATGTTGGAATCGAGTCGACGCTTGCAGGATGGGATAGGATCTTGTTCTCCGAAGCCAATGCAGCCGCAGAGCACTGAGTCGTCATCAAACCCGAGCTCAGGCCCGGTCTTCCGGTGGCCGAAACCAGGAACGGGGGCAAGCCCAAGCTCAGCTTCTGATCAAGAAGCCGGTTGATTCTCCTTTCGACAAGGTTACCGACTGTCGTCAGAGCAATGCACATCAGATCGAGGACGATCGCGATTGGTTGGCCGTGGAAGTTGCCTCCGGACAGAACAACACGATCGTCAGAGAATATCAGCGGATTATCGTTTGCAGAATTCAGCTCTATCTCAATCACGCTGGATGCGTGTTCAACCGAATCGCGAACGGCACCCATGACTTGCGGGATGCACCTGAGGGAGTACGGATCCTGCCTGTGAAGGCCCTTGAGAACGCGCTCCTCTCCTGAACTAACGAGCTTGCTACCGTGAAGTAGCTGCATCATGTGGCGAGCACTTGCAGTCTGACCGGGATGAGGTCTGGCT
>JBAVVE010000090.1:0-1674 GCA_049697135.1 Bathyarchaeia archaeon
ATGCATGACAGTACTGCGACCGTCACGTCGAGGCTTCTCTTGTCGATGGCACCCACGGCCCTTGCATATTTCCGCATGTCGGTTAGTCCTTGGCCTCCCATTGCTCTGATGGGGCTGTAGGCGAGCCCGAAATCCTGTCCTGCTTTGAGTCCAGAGTGTTTCTCGATTGTGACCTTGACGACCCTGTCAGTAACGGTGGGCCCACACGTACTCTGGAAAAGTACGAGGGAACCGGGTCGGATCCCTTTGCCGATCTCGACGCATGCCTCCTCCACATGTTGGTAGTACGGTTTCTTGTGTCGATCGATTAGTGTCGGGACCATGATCGCGATTATGTCGCTCTTCGATGAGGCGTCCTCTGTGTCTGTCGTCGCTGTCAACTTGCCTGAGCCCACGACCTTCCTGACAAGTTCAGGTAGGCCTTCCTCATTGATTGGTGACTTCCGGGAGTTGATCGCCTTGACCAGAGATGAGTTCTGGTCTGCTCCGATGACATGGGCGCCAGCTTCAGCGAAGAGACATGCCAACGGCAACCCCATCCAACCAAGTCCAACCATCTCAACAGTGAACAGACCAGCATTCAGTTTCGCAGGGATGTCGCGCGGGTCCGTTGTCATGAGCTCGGAGGGAGCCACAAGAAACACCAAAACGTACGGTCGAATGGAAGGCGTATTTAGGGCTACTGTTCCTTAGCTTGGAATTGAACAATCGTAACAATGGGATCATGACAGCGGTAGAGGATTTCGAATGGGCAACTCTGCAATGAGAATCTGGATCGATGTGCTGACCCCGAAACAGGCGAACCTGTTCTCCGTCTTCGTTCGAAGGCTGACCGAGCACGGGCACGAGGCCTTTGTCACCACTAGGCATTACAGAGAGGTAGAGCAGCTCCTGCAAATACGCAACACGAACGCAACAGTAATCGGAAGACATGGCGGCGCTGACTTGGCAGTTAAACTCACAGAGAGCTCCAAGAGAATCACGGGACTCACGGAGTTAATCGTTGACAAGCGGCCCGATCTTGTGATCTCTTTCTGTTCGCCAGAGGCTGCGAGAGTAGCGTATGGACTCGGGATTCCTCACTACGCTCTCTGCGATTCCCCGCACGCCGAAGCAGTTTGTAGGCTCTCAATTCCCCTGTTGAAGAGGCTGTTCACTCCGAGAGCTGTGCCCAAGAGTGCGTGGAAGCGATACGGCATCGCCCCGTCTGACATTCTACAGTACAACGCACTTGACCCTGCTGCGTGGATCCGCGCCTATGCTCCTGGGGTCGATCTGAGGGATACCTTAGGGTTGCGCAGCGAGAAGCCTATCGTTGTGTTACGAACTGAAGAAGAGTATGCTTCCTATCTCATCCGAAGCGGGGTGAAGAGGAGCATTGTCACACGCTTGGCCCGTCCGCTCACTGAATTGGGCGCCCAAGTTGTCGTGCTGCCACGATACGAGAAACAAGTCGAGATGCTCATGAGAGAATTCTCAGGTGTTGCTGCTGTTCCCACCAGCGTCGTTGATGCTATCGGTCTGCTCTCACGGGCTTCGGCTTTCGTAGGCGCAGGAGGAACCATGAGCGCGGAAGCAGCACTGATGGGAGTTCCCACGATCAGTTGCTTCCCCTCCAATCCAACGTATGTGGACAGGTACCTGTTCAAGCTGGGCCTTGCGGAGAGAATACTC
>JBAVVE010000091.1:0-8067 GCA_049697135.1 Bathyarchaeia archaeon
CAACTATCGCTTGCGCATTCGGTGCAGCCCATCTTAACCTTGTTGGTATCGCCCCAAGCTTTCCAGCGCATGGACCCGTGAGCCGTAACGTGCTGATCCCTCTCATCTCCATAATCTTTTTCGCAGGTAAGGAGTGCCTTCAGGCATAGGGCGGTCGAGATTGTGTCGCTCTTGTAAGGGAATCGGAGAAAATCTGTGCCGAGCCAACTTCCATCAAGGTTCTGAGATCTCAACAGATACTGAACCGATGATACGATGGCGTCGATATGAAGTTCGCATCCTGAGTATCCGGCCAAGCACGATGAGGTTAACAACCCTAGTGCGGTATCGAGGGGAGTCACAGAATTCTCGCCCCATCCACCTTCTCTTGTCATTGTCTTGCGAAGAAAACACGCGACGCGATGCATGGTACCTATCTCAGCTATAAGAGAAGCTATCAGACGCGTACACATGTAGACACCCCAATACTTCGAGGAGTACCAAGTGGTGTTCCAGAATCCGTCGGGATGTTGCTGCTGACAGACCCACTCAGAACCCCGAAGTACCCAATCTTGAAACCGTGCTCTATCCAGCAGCAAGAGTGAGTAAAGCAGGTTGGCGACAACTTCTATATCTGGGCCGGTTCCCCACTTCTCACGAACGTAGCGCGACATTCTCTTCATCTCCTTAGAGTCATCAAAATCGTCAACTATCCAGGTTTCGAAGGACCCATCGGGGTAAGCAGATCTGCTGACTGTGTCAATCGCCTTTCCACAGAGAGTCCATATTTCTCTGCATTCACTCTTGACAAGGACTTGAGTAACGAGGGCCAGATCGTCCGCGTCCGGTGCCAACTCGGGAACGGTCGGGATGTATTTCCAACCCAGGTTTCCATACCTCATATCGACGAGTGTTCGAACGTCGGCTCTCACGTAGGCTTCATCCACGTCCTTCCCTCGCTGCAGTGCGTCCAGAAGCGCGTCGAGAACGATCGCTCTTTGAAAGACGTTCCCGCAGTGCTCGTCCTGATCCCCAGTAAATCCGTACGACCTAGGGAAAGGCAGTCGATGCGTGGCCTCAGGGTAATCTGCTCTTTCTTGCACCTGCAGATAACAAATGGCTCTTGATACTGCATCGCTACATAGTCGACTTAATGAACCCTGAAACAACACGATCCTCTGCCCATCAAATCTCCGACCTGCTAGCAGCCGGCCTCAGTATCACACATAGTACAAATTGATGTTCCTCGGCCTGCCCTCGCAAATTTCTGCTTCAACCAGAGATACAACGTTCAACTGATATCCGTTTCGGCAGAACAGCTTGTCTACCTCATTGATCAACTCATTGTCAAGGCATCTGAGGAACAGATCGGCATGAATCGGATGAAAATGGAGAATTCTCTTAGAATCCCTCCTGAGAGATACCTCCACCTGCCTTGATGCGGTGATCAGATCCATAATCGGGTCGGCAAAGAAACTCTTCAGCCTAGACGTGAATGCTGCGTCAGCAATTTGATCTCCGTGTAGACATCCATAGAATCCTCTCCGGGTAGTCCTACCATCGAAGTATAGTTCGACGCCGTAAGCAATGTCGTCAACACGGAAGACCGTAAGTATCTCTCCCCAACCGGACAGATCGGGAAATTCTTGCGCAAGGTCTTCCAACCTTTTCCCGTCGTTCCGCACGATTGCCCAGACCTTTACTCTCGAATCGGCTCTGTGCTCCCTCTCATCGATCCCGAGAATGACGTATTTGACCTCACTCGTGCTGGTCAGACTCATCAGAGGGCGTACAGGGGAGCTGTCCAGGTGCAGACTGCCGTCACTATGATTGACGCTGTCGATGAACTTCAAGATAGCTCGAAACGATTTCTGTGGATTCCGATGCCACCAAACATTGATCCTCTTCCAAAGAACATGGTCTTGTTGGATCTTGCTTGAGAATTCGAGCGACACGAACGGCGAAGAATAGACTAGTTTGTCAAACTCGCTTAGAATGCTCGTCCTCGAGAACTGGGCGATCGTTTTGTATCTCTCATACTTCTCGACTTGGCCATTCACGCGGATCATCTCGTCCGAGCCTGCGCTTAGGGATAACATGGAACAACGAGAATGCCTTCGGCTCGCCATCGCTTCTTACAGTACTGGGCCGTTCCCGTCCCAGAGCTTAGAGAACTACCAGAAGCAAGAACCAAGACCGACTTCCGAACAAATAGCCGCTATCTTGTTCTGAGACAGCTCTTTCACTTTCTTCCTTAGCTCCTCTCTTGCCTCGTCTCGGCTCTTCGACTCCTTGGCTTCTGCTTCGATCGTCGCCAAGTCCATACTCGGTCAATACTTGATAGGCTAGCTCCCTAGATAAGAATCTTGCCCACGGTTCAGCACGCGAACGGGCGGTGTTGCTTGGAGGCTCTTCACGATACCCGGTAAGAGAAACTACAATCCACCCCCGCTCATTGACGTGAGAACCTAGATGTTTCATGTAGGAAATCATATGCAAACGCAAGCAAACAAGCATGGAGATACTCCAAGAATCTGGACTCCGCCTTCTTCGCCATCTACGACGGCTGGCTTATTTTCGTGTTGGGGTGGCAACCGTGACTCTTGCTCTGCTGATCTGGGCCCACCATACGCTCGGTAAGCAATATTCTCCCGACCTAGGCCTGACGGAAGAACATACGCTAGTTACGAAGAAATGGTATCCTCCTGGCAAGTCAGCAAACTCTGGTTGCGGCTCTAGTCCGATGTCTAGTTTGTCTTGCTCAATTGAGCAGTAATACTCCAACTCAATGCTAGTAGCCAAAGTATGCCAAGAAGAAATGGAAGCCAAGAACCGTAGAGAGCGTTCGGGTGAAGATGACGAGTAAGCTTTCCAGCTTGGTCTCTCGCTTCTACCATTTTGTGCCCGCTCTCTATTATGTTCAGATTCATATCCTTCTCAACCTTAGCTGGATACCAAAAATCTGGGTCATTCTCTATCTGAATCAGTTTTTCTCTCCAGAAGTCTCTTGCTTGAAGATTATGTCTAATTATGATGTGATGGAAGATGCTCATCACTACACCTAAGCTTGCTAATGCAGTCTTCAGAGTGAAGACCCACATACCAGCTTGGTTAACTTGGGTTGCGACGAACAGGAAGCCCGCAAAAAGGATTGAAGCAAAAAGCAGGAAATTGTTTGTTCGTTCCGAGACAAACCTTCCCTCATGCATAACGAGCTCGAGTAGCAATGAATACAAACGCCACAGTCGTTCATGCCTTTTCAATGAAAGAGGAGCGACTCCTAGCTCAGACTCGTTCATTTCTGTTATCTCTTTCCACTTTCGATGACCCACACTTCTTCTACGGTTGGCCGCGAGGGAGACAATCTTCTAACACTCCGACACCCGAGACGAGCGTTCCTGCATATTCTAGGATTCCTCCCAAGAAAGGCTATGCGGTTGTGTGCGATACCCCCAGCCAAATCATCGCATTTGCACGTCCGCTTATGTTCGCTCATGAATTGCGTGACATGGATGTAGCCAGGTCAAACGAATCCTCGGACTATCGCCGCCCATAGGGTGAGAGAGGTCGCTACTAGCTAAATAGGTCTTTGACAACCAGCGGCGTCCCTCTTGCCGCATAACAAGCCAAGGCGAGCGCAGATCAGCGTATCCACGTCGAGGAGTAGGGCTTTGATTTCATGGAATCCGTAGTCGTAGATGTGGACTGTCTTGTGGCCTCTGAGGGTGCAGATGAGTGGGGCTAGCCTTGGGCCCATCAGGATCACCCGAATAGTGGCTGTATCACCGCTGGCGGTTCTCTTGCCCGATAGATAGCTAGTGCGAGCGCCCAGAGATAGTCGTCATGCAGGCGCTCCTTCTCAGGCGATTGAAAGATGAGATTGCCAGCTTTCGTGACTTGATACCTGAGGCCGTTGATCTGCATGATCATCTTCCGATCGTTCACGAGATGAATGGCCTTCCGCTCCATGAGAGCTCTGAGGCCTGCGGCCATGTCGACCTTGAGCGGGATCGAGAAAATGTAGCCTTCTGTGCTTGGCACGACGTGTTTGAGATCTTCGAGAATAGCTTCACCTACCCCTGTCTGGTCAGCACCGCAGAGAGATGCGGGAAACTTCTTTGTGAGCTCGCCGACGCGTCCAATCTGGTCAGAGTAGTCCATGTGCGCCCAGGCTTCGATGTGTCTGAGAATGAAGTGGAAGCCGTCTATTGGGCCACAGATGGGGCATTCCTTGTAGAACCGCTCCAGGACCATCACGACTGTTTCATCTCTTTGCTTGGCGAAGTCTATGCCGTAGATGTACTTCTTGCCAGACTCGCCTCGCTCTAAGAGCTCGAGCTGAGGCCAGACGCAGGGCGTGATCAGATCCATCGGGTAATAGACGTCGACCTCTTCCAGGAACTCAGCCAGGTACTCTTGCCTGTATTCAAGCTCGCTGAGCATGAGCTTCTGCTTTTCTAGCTCGGCTTCGGTGATGAGTGGACTGATCGTAGACGGGAAGAAGTCGTAGTGCTTCACGTCAGGGTCTAGTCCTTTCTGGTTGACGGCGAACTGATAGCGATCCCAGAAGATGCCTCGCTTCCCGAATGGCGTGGAGACGATCGTGAGGGAGCCTTTGGTTGCGATGAGCATGGGCTGCAGGACAGCCATCACGCCCTCGTCATTCAGAAAGTGCGCAGCTTCGTCCAGGTAGATGTCAGTGGCAGGGTAGCCTCTGATCGTTTCGGGGCTGTTAGGTACTGAGACGATCATGCTCTTGTTGTCGACTTCGATCTCAGTGGCGTTCATGCGCACCACTCGCCTGTAGAGCGTCTCATTCGTGTCGACGATCCCATGCATGAGACGAGTGACTCTATTGCTTTGACGCTCTGATGGAGAAGCGATCAGGATCAGTCGAAACGGGATTGTGAAGGCTTTCCAGATGCCTTCTCTCGAGACGGTCGTCGTCATGCCGATCTGTCTGCTCTTGCGGACGACTCGGAGCCTGAGGCTGTTGTCTCTCAGGAATTCGGCCTCATAGCTGAATGGCGTCCAGGCTGTGTACTTCTCAAGCCACGTGACGGGATCCATCAGATCAAGCAGTAGGTACGGATTTACCTCGTCCTTCGACTCCATATTTCTGCCTCAGCCATGCGATGTTTGCATTCTTCAGTTCGCTCGGCATCTGGTTGAGGAAGCCAGCCACGATTTCTGTGGCTGAGCGCTCGCCCACGCCCACTTGGACAGCCACTCTCGGCCCGACTTCGATGAGGCCAGCGATGCGGTCTTTCGATTCGCTCAGCTTGATCAGCCGATCGAGCGCATAGAGCTTCCTGAATGAGTCATCTTCCTGCATCTTCTCGCCTGATTTTGAGATGACTTCCCTCGGCGGGCGATTGAAGAGATCCCAAGCCTGACGCCAGAGCTCATTCTTCTCAGCGAGCGATTCCTGCAATGGCCGCAGGTCAGCTCTCTGCACTTTCCGTTTGAATGACATTCGCACTTCTTCTATGTCTCGCTCGATCGTGCGCTCGGAGACTTTCAGGAGCTTTGCCATCTCCTGATTCGTGCGTCCTTGGATGAGCAGTTGCAGGACCTGGCCCTGTCGGCGGGTCTGGTTTGCCTTCGTAGAACCGAAGATCTTCATGGCTAGTCCCACTTCGCTGAGACTAGGATCAGCGAGAGGATTGCAAGTGCTTGCTTGTTGAGTGTGGTCATAGGGGTGGGGAGCTCCCGTCATATTCCGTCATATCAGAGCCACCATTCTTGCCTTCAAAAGTTCTTCTTTCGTTTTCTCGAGCGTGTCTTCCATTATCGAATATTGAACTTCGGCGCCACACCCCCTGCAAAACATTATGAACAGTACATCGGGAACCTCTGGCTCGAAATAGGCTTCAAAGAATTTCAGTGGCTGGTGGCGACAAAGAGGGCATGCGAATAGATCCTTGAAGCGACGATACAGTTCTGGGTCTATCTCGCCATGGGGCTCGGGGGGATGTTCTTCCTCACTCATGTGCTTGCTTCACCTCCGACACGCAGGTCCGTCTCAAGGCGTTGCTTGAGCCAGTATGACTCCCTCAGCAACAGGCGTTGATGTCCTCGAGGGCCTTCTCCAACGACAAGCGGGCCAGCTTCGCTAGTCATCTTCTTCAAGTAGCGTCCGGCGGTGACAGGGGAGATTTGCACGATTTCTGGTACCTCATGTAGGGCTTGATCCACTGTCAGTCCTTCTGGCCTCAGAACCAGGTTTATGCACTTGACTCGAAACATCGGTTCCTTCTCTCTATTTACACGCATCTCAGGCGATTCGTTGACCACGCTAAGCTGCCTTTCTACTCTTAGCTCGTCCCCGACAGCCAGACTTTCTCTCTCACACACAATCCGCTTCTCGCCACCTTGGTCAAGATTTCTCTCTCTCAGCTCATCCGCCTGATCCACCACGATAGTGTCTTCGGATTGGTTGAGCTGCTCGGCCTGAGCTAAGACCTCGGACGGTGTTGTTCTTGGTGGGGGTTGTAGTCGGGTTCTCTCCTTGATCTTGCGCCAGTATTCTTTGACGTTGTCTCGGTGGCAGAGAAGACGAAGGTTCTCAGGCGCCCAGTTTCCAGGGTCACCGTCTATGTGGTCAATTTCTAACGGAACCTCGGCGCTTGACGCCCCGCAGACCGCGCAGCGAAGGCCGTCCCTTACTGCCAAGTACTCCCTAACCCAGTATCTGACACTAGCAGGGTACGTTGAGACCATCAGCGGGCACGCCCTTCTATGCGGAGCAAGGCTAGCCAAGTCCTACTGATGCAAACAAGCTCACTCGCTGGGACCTCATCGTCTTCAGCCAATATCGAGATTCTCAACGGAGAATCGACGGGCAACTTCTGCACGGCGAATTGCTTGAGCGGTTTGAGCGAGATAGCGCGCGCGTTCAACTCTTTCCCCGCTCCTCTGACACATCTGCATTCTTGCAGACAAGGTTCCTGAGTACGTCGTTGACGTAGGTGCTTCGCTTGATCAGACCACGGCGCTGTTCGATTTCCTCTAGGACATCCTTGTCTATGCTGATGCCGAGATATTCCTTGGCTCGTTTGGACATGTTTAACTGGCCAAAGTAGTAATACTCTGGAGAGTCATATAGTGTGGCAGTTGAGGACACTTGCCCGCTCAAATCATGGAGCAACAGCTCGACGCAGACATCCTCAAGGCGCTCTCCAGTGAAAGCCTGGGGTACCGTGAACTAATGGACAAATGCCGGGCCGCGGATAGACCTCTGAGAAGGCGCCTGGAATGGCTTGTGAAGCATAGATACGTGTCAAGACCCTCGCGAAACTGGAAACAGGGGAGAAAGATCCGACATTCAATAACTAAGAGAGGAGTATCCTACTACCAGAAGATTAGAGACGTCGCTAGTATTCAGCGAGTTGCGGTCAAGCTCAAAGACTGGCTAATCATGCATGACGATGAACGCGCCACTGAACTGCTCCTGGAATTGTTTGCGTCATTGTTTAGGCTTACACACAAGCGATTTCATGAAGCTCGTGACCCCAGAATCCTTGACGTTTTCATGAGTCGAGCCGAGATAGTGATCCAAGACTACCTCAACGAAAAGTTGGCCGATGAGGAGAGGGGAAATATGGATGCGTCCTTGAGGTGGCCCTACTTTGAATTCTACATGGTGACGATCCCTAGACCGTCAGAAGCTTTGCGAGAAGACGGTAAACTCGCATACGAGTGTGGGCACGGGCTCACGGAATGCCATGTTGACCTGCTTTGCGATCAACTGAAGCTATTCAAGAAGGAAGCTTTGCTCTTGCGCAACCAAAACTGGTTGGAGCGCAGGAAAGGCCTTGATGTTTGCGAGGAACTTCAGAAAGAATTCCTCGAGAGACGCATGAAACTCGAACAGATGTACCCTGCTGCCTTCGGCACAGAATTTGGACTTGACCATCCCGGTAAGAGAGGTATCGAACTTGCCTAGGCCAACTCCAAGAAAACAGGTTCGATATCTCCGACAGAGGCCTCCTTGTTGTAGAGGGACCCTCTCATAGCCGTAATTGACTAGAATGGTATCTTGACTATCGCTCTGTCGTTGGGTATCGACGCCACGTACTCCCATCC
>JBAVVE010000092.1:0-2972 GCA_049697135.1 Bathyarchaeia archaeon
GTGTGGCCCCGACAGCCATCGCAGACGCTTCGTAGACCCCATTGAAGGCTGGCGTATCGCCAAGATCAAGAAGTCCGTGTCCCGATTTGCTCATTCTCTTCACTAGGTTGACGTATTCCTGTGAATGAAACAGTCTCACATCTTCCTCGGTCGCGACGCGGGGCGGAACGACTTTGATTTTCTTATCGTCAAAGAGGCCTTTTGCTCGTGAGAGCTCATATGTCAGCTTTAGTCTGATCGGTGTCAGCGGGTGGCCGGGACCGAAATCATACTTCAAGAAGTCATCGCTGTAGACGTAGGCAAGCCTCGCGCTCACTCACTTCACATCCAACGATTTCTCGACACTTGACCCGTGATGTGTGTTATGGTAGAGGGCTCGGAATAGATCTTCGTCTCAGATCATTGGTGCCGCAGGCACGGAAGCTATTTAAACGATTGTGCAACGTTGCCAAAGGTCTACTCAAGAACTCGGCTGTGATGTGCAGATTGCGGTGGAAACAACAGGGCCTATTGCAGACTAGTATCGCAATCATTGCCTCTCCATTGGGTGTCTGCCTCAACCGGGTCCTATTCTGGATGATTGCAGTGGTCACTTCGTATCTCATCTTGACTCGGGTTCCCCACCTGACCCCCGTGATCCTCCCAGACTTGAGTAGAATATTGGACTACTTGGTGACAGAAGCTCCTTCGGAAATGACCCTCCTTCTGAAAGCCCACACAGGGAGCTTTCATCGAATAGCAGTTTCGGCCTTCGACAATAGCCAGCTTGCGTCATTTCAGATGGCTGCGAAACCCTGGAGTTCCAGCATCAGAGACAAACTGGTCTTGTTCTTGGGGCTTTCAGAGATCTCCGTGGTCGTCCCAGCGTTGAACGAAGAGAAGTATTTGTCCGGGTGTCTGGAATCGCTCACCAAGCAGTGTTATGATGAAGACTATGAAGTTATAGTAGTAGACGGGGGCAGCACGGACAGGACCGTCGAAGTGGCGAGACGCTTCACAAACCGAATAGTCACGGCTGCGAAGCACCCGGTGGGAGCAGCGAGGAATGAGGGTGCGAAGCTTGCAGATGAGGAGATCGTCGCATTCATAGACGCTGACACGATCGCCTCGACGTATTGGCTCACAGCGATCGAACAGAGCTTTGTAGATCCAAGAGTCATTGGTGTGACTGGCCCGACACTTCCATCCGATGGAACAACCATTGATTTGGTGACCTACAGGCTCTGGACGATATACCTTCAGAGGGTACTGCTCTCTATGGGGATGCCTCATGTGATCGGATTCAACTGTGCATACAGAAGAGATGCTTTTCTTCAGGTTGGTGGATTTGACGAGGCAAACGTGACATCTGAGGACATCGGGCTAGCACGGAAGATGCGACGACTTGGGAGAATCAAATTCGAAAGACGAATGTCTGCGCTGACATCCGCCAGGAGATTCCGGAAGTACGGACATGCGTATGTTGCAGGCCTGTATCTTCTTAACGGGTTTTCGACGCTTCTGCTAGACCGGTCTTCCAGAAACTATCCCCCGGTAAGATGACAACTAGTTGACTCTCGAGCGAGCATTGTCACACTGATGCAAGAAGATCCCAATGTGAGATCAAGGATTGGCTGCAAACGCAAACAAGCCTCGTAGTCTACCGGAGCGGTGCACATTGTTCTTAGTCGCTTGTATCAAGCAGGTCCCCGACACCGCAGAAGTCAAGATGGATCCTGAGACTGGGACTTTGATCAGAGAAGGCATACCTTCGGTCATCAATCCCAGCGACGTGAACGCCGTGGAAGAGTGCCTGAAGCTCAAGGACCTCTATGGCTCAAAGCTCGCTGTGATGACCATGGGCCCGGCTCAAGCGGAGGAGGCTTTGAGAGATCTCCTGGCCGTTGGCGCAGACCGAGCGATACTGCTCAGTGACAGGGCCATGGCGGGGGCCGATACCTTCGCAACAAGCTACACGCTTTCAACCGCGATCAGGCGGCTTGAGAGAGAAGAAGGGCCAGCAGATCTCGTTTTCTTTGGCAAACAGGCACTGGATGGAGAGACGGGGCAAGTAGGACCAGGCGTAGCAGCTAGGCTCGGGATCCCAATCATCACTTACACAACTCGCATCGTCAAACTCGATCCCCGGGAGAGGACGATCACGGCTGTCAGAAGAGCAGATGATATGATAGAGACATTGAAGGTCCCCATGCCTGCAGCTGTCTCAGTCGTCGAGAACGTGAACAGGCCTCGTCGAGCGAGCATAGAGGGAATTCTGCGTGCACAGAGGGCAGAAGTGAATCGGTGGAACGGAGAATCCATCAACGCTGATTCAACAAAATTGGGTTTTGCTGGCTCGCCAACAACTGTGAGGAAGATGTTCGTCCCCAAGCCGAGAGGAAGAGGGGAGATATTTGACGGTAGAAACGATGCGCCCGGCGCCGCCCGCTGGTTGAAGGAGAAGATCCTCTCAAGCAGACCTTTCAGCGGGAAGACAGAGGCTTCTTCAGACGTGATCGTCGAAGAGATCCAGCCCGTTGTGAGGCCGGACGAGGACTCTGACCGCAAACCAGTGTGGGTGTATATAGAGCAGAACGAGGGGCGCGCAACGAGCGTTTCCTGGGAGTTGCTAGGCGCCGGAGCAGCGCTCGCACGGAAATTGAACACTCAGCTCGAGGCTGTTGTGATAGGGTATCAGGCTGATGCCATTGCAAGAGAAGCCGGTGAGTATGGAACTTCTAAAGTCTATTTGATTGATGACCCTGTCCTGAAGCATTATCGTACTGCACCATATGCGAAAGCTTTGAGCGAGGCCTCGGTCGCCCATCAGCCCCAGATTCTTCTGATCGGAGCGACACGAAACGGTAGAGACCTATCGGGCATGGTAGCTACCAACATTCGTACAGGTCTGACTGCCGACTGCACCTCACTTGACATAGAGCCCGGCACGGGCTTGCTGCTTCAGATCAGGCCAACTTGGGGAGGGAGACAGC
>JBAVVE010000093.1:0-6566 GCA_049697135.1 Bathyarchaeia archaeon
GGCGGATGATTCACAATTGCAGATCGGATTGATTGCGGATTCACACGACTGCCTCCCAAGAATCAGAGATGTCATCGATAGGTTGAACGTGGAACCCGTTGAGCTTGTGCTTCACGCCGGCGACTACTCTGCCCCGTTCGTCACCAAATACTACGCCGCGCTCAAGGTTCGGATGATCGGAGTCTTCGGCAACAACGACGCCGAGAGAGTAAAGCTGAGTGGGATGTTCGCGAAGGCAGGGCATGAGGTAGCAGGGCGGTTCGCCGAGGTCAAGGCCGGCAGTCGCAAAATCGCACTAGTCCACGGAGACGATGACAATCTGTTGCGATCGTTGACCACATGCGGTGGCTATGATGTGGTTGTGCATGGGCACACGCATGAGGCCGTCGCGGCAGAGCAGGGGAGTACACTTGTGATCAACCCAGGCGAGATCTGCGGCTACCTGACAGGCAAGTCCACATTTGCGATTCTGGACACGACTGCAAAGAAGGCACGTATGATCTCGTTCTAGCAGGCGCATGAATCGAGAAGGATGCGGACAATCACTGAAACAAACCTTTGAAGAATCTCCTGATCTCAAGGGTCTCGCTGAGAAGTTCAAGTTCTCGGAGGACACACTCCGAGAGCTCTCCCGAGTCTATGGTTCTGAACTGGAGGTTGTGGTTCGAGCTCTGAGGTCGCCGGGCGCTCGCTACTACGTGCGAGTGAACACGCTCAAGGCGACCCCGGAGCAGGTGAAGGCCAAGCTCATCGAGAGAGGATTCGAAGCATTACAGCATGATGTGATACCTGAGGCGCTCTCGGTTCCGATTCAAGGACCGAACGAGGTTCCAGTGTGCTCGAAGAAGGTGATGGTTGACAAGTTCACCGCCGAGTCGGTTCTGCAGGGCGCAAACGTCTATGCGCCTGGAATCGCACGGTGCACACGCCTTCGAATCAGTGACAGCGTGAACATAATCGACGACGAAGGCGAGGTGCTCGCGTCCGGAATCGCTCGGATGAATGAGACTCAGATCCTCACCTTCAGGAAAGGACTCGCCATTGAGGTGAAAGAATCAAAGTACAGAGTTCCAAGCTTCCGCGAGACGCAGGAATTTCAGGAGGGCCTCATCTATCCGCAATCGCTTCCCGCCATCGTCACGAGCAGAGTGCTCGACCCGAAACCAACCGACGTGATTCTTGACTTGACATGTTCGCCGGGTGGAAAGCTCACACATATCTCTCAACTGATGAACAATCAAGGCCGACTCTTCGCCGTTGACCGAAACAGACCAAAGATCGACACAACAATCGAGACATGCCACAGGATGGGTTGCTCGAATGTGACCCACTTCGTACACGACAGCCGATACCTCGACGCTGACTTCCCCACACTCAAGCCGGACAAGATCCTCGTCGACCCT
Organism: Bathyarchaeia archaeon; assembly: GCA_049697135.1. GTDB lineage: Archaea > Thermoproteota > Bathyarchaeia > 40CM-2-53-6 > 40CM-2-53-6 > CAVPLU01. The sequence continues at coordinate 1,404 of JBAVVE010000093.1, forward strand.
CCATGCAGTGCGCTCGGAATAATGCCGAAAGTCTACGAGTACGCCTCCAGAAGCGAGGTTGAAGCACTCGCAAGATACCAGAGGCAATTCCTTGGAGCGGCATCCAGAATCGTCAAGCCTGGAGGAAGGGTTGTCTACAGCGTCTGCACACTCAGCCTACAGGAATGCGAGGAGAACGCACTCCACGCCGACACCACATGCAACCTATCCATCCAGAAGCAGTCACCCATGCTCGGCGATCACGCAATATCGATCGAGGGCAAGCCTACTGAGCATTGTCAGAGGTTTCACCCGCACAGGCATGATGCGGGCTTCTTCATAGCTGCCTTCCAGAAACATGAGCAGTGAACAGCAAGACTTAACCGGCCCAGCCACAAAACCGACATTCCCTGATCCACATGGACTTCTCAGATCAAGTCCTCACGAAAGGAAAATCTGGAAAACTCGAAGTCAGAGCGCTCGATTCCCGCGGATCATTTGTGATGTGCAAATATCTGAACCCTGAAACGCTCAAGCTGGCGGACAAGAAGACGAAGTTGACACTGAAACGCGACGACGGCTCAGTCATGGAGTACTTCATCATACCGTTGCGAGACCCGAAGAGATCACTCCTCATAAATGCAGAAGCGGAGGAGAAGGATAGGAAGGTCTGGAACGAGCGCACGCAAAAGGAAGAAGACCTCTGAATCCCGTGGAGAAGGACGACGATTCGTAGTATCATGTTCAACGATTCGGTGAATGCGTTTGGATGAGGAGACCGAGATTCCGCGTGAGAGGATCAAGGGGCCGCTTGATCTTGAATCGACCCTCATGAGCGGCCAGACCGGCGAACCGCAATGGGGTCTCGAATCCGGCTACTATGTGGACGTGGACGAGTTCTCGGGAAAGGCCGCAAAATACCGCGTCCGCCAAGCGGGAACAACGGATGAGCCGCACCTCAAGATCAAGATAACCTCAGAGGACGGCCACCCTGGTCTCGCAGAAGCAGTCACCGACCACATAGTCAGAGTCCTCAGACTCCGAGACGACTTGAATGCCTTCTACGATGCGTTCGACCCGTCGAAGGGAGACATAATCTGCAAGACCTTTGTGCCGCTTCGCGGCCTGAGGCTGATGCAGGGCAATAACCCATTCGAGAGCCTGATCAGCTCCATCTCGACGCAACACAATTCGATAGTCCTCTGGACGAAGTCTATGAGGCTGGTTAGAGACCTCTACGGCCGCGCAGTCCGACTGTCCGACGGCTCAACAATCCATCTCTTCCCGGGCCCAGAGGCGCTCGCGTCCACAAGCGTGCAAGAACTCGAGAGTACCGGAGTCACATACCGAGCGAAGTACATGATTGAGGCAGCCCGCAGAGTGAGAGACAGAGAACTAGACCTCGAGGACCTGCGAAATCAAGACTATGAGAAGGCCAAGGAGCGACTGATGGATTTGCCTGGAATCGGGCCGAAGGTGGCGGACTGCTTCCTCCTCTATGGTCTCGGCAAAACGGAAGCTGCTCCGGTGGACATCTGGATTCACAGAATCGTACGAAAGCTGTACTTTGAAGGCGCTAGTGTCAGCACCGAGAAGATGGCGAGGTTTCTCCGGGAACGATACGGGTCATGGGCTGGATATGCTCAGCTGTACCTGTTCCACTACGCACGGATGACGCGCCTAGTGTAACTTCACGAGCGGTCTTTCTGCCGGGATGCTAGTCAGGTGCCTGTAGTTTCTGTTTTCGCGGGCGGAGGTTTCTTCTTCCCCCTCACGGAGCGCTTCTTTACCCTTTCCAGTTCCTCTTTCAGGCTCTCTACTTCTGCCTGTGTCTTCTCCAGGTCTGTTGGCTCTGCCTTCGCTGCTGCAGCTGGCGGAGGCGGTGACGGTCTGGACAGGCGTCCCGTCCTATACAGCGCGAAGATCACCACGAGCACCACGAGCACAACAATCGCGCCAGCTATGCCGGCGAGGATGGTCATCGGCTGGGAGTTGTCGGTCTTCCATTCTGCCACGAGGGACTTCGGCTCCTGCACGGTGAAGGTATACGTCGGGTCCTTGGACTCGGCTCCCTGAGGGCTGCGCCATGCAACGAAGACCGCTCTTCCACCCAGCATGCCCATGAATCCTTCCGCTGGGAGCTCTTTCTCAATTGAGACGCTTGCTTCTTGTCCTCTCATGTACCAGCCTTCGGTGTGGTCAATGGTAGGGTTGCCGAATTCTGAGGACACCTTGACCTTGAACTGGGTCTCGGTCGCGTATTCCGCTTTAGCGTAGTATGGCTTGTCCACCTTGAGCGGGAGGTCTCTGCTCGTCATTCGAGCCCCATTCACGATCCAAGCCTGAAAGACGTCCTTCTCTCTGACGTTGCTTTCTTCTACGGTTGGGACGGACTCCGGCGCAGAGAGGGTAATGCTTCCACCCTCCCTGACCCAGTTGTCGACGTTCTGTCCGTGGACATCACTGACCGCCACCTCATGTTCCGTGAAGTACTCGAACGTGTGTCCCTTGTCGGTCAGCTCGGTGCTTGTCCAGCATTGCTGCTCATAGTTGCAGTAGTAGTCCCACCAGCACCATCCCGGATTCCACGGATCACAATACCAGACATCATAGCAGACCGGAACAGTCTGGCAGGTCTGCGTCGATATAACGTCCAGATTCCAGACATTGTTCTCGCACTTGTGCCTACTGCAGACCTCCCTGTTCTCGTATGAGGAGCACTGTCCTTTGATCTCAGGGTCAACCTGGAAGGTGTGTGCCTTGCTTTTGTCGACCTTGAAGCTCTTGGTTCCTCCTCCCGGAATGGTTCCATGCTGGCTCCCGTCCACTGTGATTGCGACTTGCACAGCAGAAGGTAACCCCCTGACCGTGACGGGAATCGAGACGGTTGCGGCGGCTGCTTGAGGTGTGTAGACCACTAATAGTGATAGAGTGATGACGATACAGAATATCAACGCTCTATGAATTCGAAACGACATATTGAAACCCAACGCAAATGCACGCCCGCTCCAACTTAAGACTTGTGACCCGACTAGGCGAGTTGTGTGTCGGCTTAGGCTCCTTCCGCAACAGAGAAGACATCTAGTGGCAGGATCCGAGTTGTTCCAAGTATGCCGCTTGGCTGTGACCTTGCGGCTCCACTTATTTGCGGCCGACCTTTCTCGTCGCCGGCCGCTTCCTGATGACCTTCCTCTTGAGGCGGGTTCCACAGACCCTGCACACGCGATCAGCATCTTCGACCGCGTATTTCCGGAAGCAGGCGGGGCAGTAGTAGATCCAATCAAACTTCCTAGCTATGCCGAAGTTTGCGAGTGAAGCATGTTCTATACCAAGCGTCTCTGACACGTTCTGTATTGCGTAGTCGTCGCTAACAATCACCGGGGATAGCCCACCCTCTCTTAGCTCGAGTGCAAGGGCAAGCACTTCACGGTCAGCGCTTGAGAGGATACCGACGTCGCCGACTTTGGAGGAAGCCTCTTGCACGGTGCTTAGGGAAGAGTCGCTCGGTTTCTTCACGATCAGGCGTCCCGAGTCTTGCGATGCGTGTACTCTGGTGTACTGCAGACTATCGGTGATCAGCTCGTCCACTACGCTTGGGGTCGTGTAGGTGGGTATGTCAAGCGCGGAAGGATTGAGGCCCATGACAAGTGCAGAGGTGTCTAGAACCAGAACCCTCACTCGAGTTTCATCTGTAGGAGACAAGCACTCGCCGCCCTAGACTCCTGTGCAGGAACTGTCGGGACAGCCCGCCGATCTGCAGCCAATTAAGGTTTGGCAAACATACACTAAAACGCACAGGTCGAGGCCTCACCACACAAGTGTCACCCAAAGTCTGAAATTCATACTCGGGCGAACAGGGAGGTGTGAGAGTGAGATGTCCAGAAGGGTCGTTGTCTCGCTTTTCCTGCTTGTCGCGATTCTTCCGCTGTTTGGTCTGATATCAAGTGCGCCCGAAACACAGGGTCAGGCATTCACAACCATCACAACCTACACTACCAGGCCAACCACTGTTACAACCATTCGCGTGTCAATCGTTCCGATAACCGGCACCACCACGTTCACACGTTCAGATATGACAACAAGCTCCCTCACTCAGCCGAGGAAGCTGTTCTCCGGAACCATCTTGCTACCAGCGCCCGGTCCTAACTTCGGCTGCTGGGTTGACAACAGACGTTTCGGAGCAAAGAAGGGTGAAGTGGTCTCCGTGAATATTGAATCGGACAATGAGTTCTCTCTGTACTTAATGACTGAGAAGGACTTTACGAAATGGGAGAAGACACGCAAGTGCTCGCCGGGAGAGGTTTCTGATTTCACTGGAGCCTTCGACATCACATCATACAATGAGCAACTCGTGATTGGAAACGACGGTCAGTACCGCTTTGTCTTCCTCAATTTCGGGCATGACAAGGCCGTGATTAAACTCAAGGCTGAGGTTGTCGGAGTAGCATACGAAACAACCTCTGTGGTGACCAGTCACGTTGTCTCGCTGCAATACTTCACGGACACTATGACGCTCACCACAATAGCAACGGGGACGGTGGTTCGAACAGAACAGGTCGGGCTCCCGTTAGGGCAGAATAGTATGCTCATCGTGGCTGTGGTCTTGGTCGCGGTGGTCGCTGTCGTGGCCGCGATCGTGTTGCGGAGACGGAGACATGAGAAACCCGTTGCCGCAGTTCCAACAGGCGCCCCCGTGGAAAGCCAACTTGCCGCCAAGCGGTTCTGCATCAACTGCGGAGCTGAGCTTCCGGCTACAGTCAACTTCTGCAACAAATGCGGTTCCAAGCAATAGCCTGCAAGAATGACGCGGAGGGGTGGAGACCCCTCTCCCCTTTCCTAGAACTTCCACTTCCATCCGTGACCGAAGCCCTATCTCTGATTGGCTCCGCAATGCTCACAGAAGAGACTCTGCGACATGATCTCGTTTCCACATGAAACGCAACGTTGTGCGGCCACGGCATAGGTCTGGGTTGCTGAGGATTCCCTACCGTGCGTTCCTCTCCTTTTCATGACCACGAAGACGACTACGACAAGGCCCAATGCGAGCGCAACGAAGAGATACGGAGACAAGGCCAGCACTGAGTTGGTTGCCGCCACGAGCCTGTATGCTTCAATTGCCCGCTGGATTGCTGACGCATACTGCATCCTCGCAAGAGCTGAGTATGCCTCTGTGAGTTTGTTGCG
>JBAVVE010000094.1:0-2197 GCA_049697135.1 Bathyarchaeia archaeon
GCTTCTTTCTTATCACTCGTTCCTAATGCATTGACACCTTTGCTCTTAATGAGACGTTTCTCTCCTGGCAGTGCTTTAAGGCCAGAGAATACCTCTGACAAGTGCACTCGTCTGGGCTCTAGCTCGCTCCTAAGACTTGAGTCAACTTGACAAGCCTCCAGAAGGGCCGTCCAGTTGGTACCGGCCTCCTCAAGCAAGTCGAGATCGACGATCGCCGCCGCAGGGATACCTATGCGACGCAGGGGCCCAACAAGCCTAAGAACTGTCTGCCTGTTCTGAGCGTTTCGGAATAAGCAGTCCTTAATTCCCCTATTCTCGTTCAATAGGCGACGGTTCATCTCGTCATAGAACGCCCTGTCCGAGTCCGACTCGGTGACAACAGCAGCTTTGTGAAATAGAGCGTCAAGAACTCCTGTTGATCTTAACAATGGGTCCCTTGTCAATTCCGCTAATTCGGCCGCCTTGAGCACCCCTGCGCTGGCAACTTCATTTTCATACGTAAGTCGTACAACAATGGTATCTCCGACAGTCTCCAAACATCCAATCAGGAATTCTGGACTGTGTGTGGCCGCAACCAGAGTCGCTTTCCTCTCCCGCGAAATCTGCGCAAGATTGCTCCCGAGTCTACGAGCAAGAGGAGGGTGCAAGAAAGCCTCAGGCTCATCAACAAGAATAATCCTGAATTGGCGACTCAGAACTGCTGATACGAGACCCACAAATGCTTGGACGCCATCCCCAAATTCACGGATGAGTTCTGCTTTTGCATGGAATTCCCGAGCATTTTCATCAAGACTTTGTTCTTCAACTTTCGTAAGAGGGGCTCTCCTACTCATACGAATTCTGAAAGTCTGCATTGCCGTTGGATCGATGACGAAGTATAGGCCAAAAGCATCTTCAGTTAGCTTTCTCACGCGGGCACGAGCGTCATCATCGGCGAAGAGCGCCCACAAGTGGTTCTTTGGATTCAGCTGAAGATCCCCCGTTGCTTGAGAGTCAGTCAGCAGAAAACGAGTTCGGCCATCAAGCCTAATCGTGTAACAGGCTGATAGCCATGTACGCAGAGCGTTCAGATTCTTCTGGAGAACACTCGATTTGACTTGATCTACTTGCACTGTAATGAGTCTCGTCGCTTGGTCCCGACGAAATGTATTATGCTCTATCCAGAACTGTCCGACAATGGGAAACTGTCCTCGCGGAGGAGGACATTCAAGTCGCCGAAGAAGCTCTTCGACGACCACAGGGTCTTCAGGCCACTCGACTTCAATGGAGTCGATGACTCTGCGCGCGACATCCTGTCCAAAACACCAATCTTCGAGCTCGCGTAGAGATAGACTCTTGCCGGAATTGTTGGGACCAACCAATATGAGCACAGTACCAAGGTCTATCTCAAGCTTCGGTTTTCCAACTTGTGACCCAGCATGAAACTTGAGCTTTGAGAGCCTGAGCACGGAGGACATTGTGATCGCCAGTTCGTTGGACAGGAATGTGAGGCTCTATTTTCGTGAGCGAGTAAATAGCATTTGGCTAATGGAGTGCGTGTTCGCTGTTCTTCTACGAAGTCGAGCCATGGATCAGGGCTAGAGGTGCCGTCGAACTTGGGGCGCCTACTATCGCATCAGTAGGTCCCACCGTGCAAAACAAGGTTGTCGAGAGGGCCCTTCGAAGCCTCACGAGGACCGTCAATCTCTCTACAGGAATCATGCATCCCAGTGACCGTGCTTCAGCGACACAGATGTTTCAGATTCTGAAGAATGCCGGTGAAGGATTTACCCCCAGAAGAAGTGAAGGCTTGGCTCATTGGCAAAGGCGGGTGGAAGGCCGCCCATGCTCAAGACGTGGCTGATATTGCGAGAAAAGTCTTGGAGGGAAGAAGACTAAGGATCGGGCCGATGCATGTGTGGGCTGACGACATCCTTGAGCGATGGGGAGCGGAGTCCCCCAATCCAGAACAGTAGTCCCCTGGTATCGAAGTGAGATAGCTGAGGGCCTTTCCGCTGTTTAAGAGGAGACAGTCTTTAGCCTTCTCTGCCGCCACAGTTCAGCTAGGTGACTATTCTTGGTTGAGACCATCTGCTCACAACCTAGTGCAGATTCTAGGAAAGCGATCCGATCACGTTTCAGCAGAGCGTTAGGATCCAACCCCATACTCAAGGCCCCACTCAAGATCACTGTTTCCATAGTCACAAGTCTATTCAGA
>JBAVVE010000095.1:0-6766 GCA_049697135.1 Bathyarchaeia archaeon
AGTGAAGCCCTTCAACGACAATAAGGTCAAGCCTCATTCTCGTCATGAACTCCAGGACGGAGTCCAGCGCCTGCTCAGAATCATCCTTCATGATAACAGCGATCTCTTTCTTCGACACTGCAACCACGACTTTTGAGCCGGCGCGAGCGTGCCTCCATGTGTCTGTTTCTTCTGTGTCGATCGTGAAATCCGGGTGATGTATATGCTTGATGGAGCCTACCCGTAGTCCTTTCCTTGTTAAGCCTGAAATGATACATTCGGCCGCCGTAGTTTTCCCAGAGTTCGAAGTTCCCACCAGTGCCAGGAGCTTTGTCTCTTTCAAGCATGACTGCCCTCAGTCGCTTCCTCAAAGCAATTCGAGAGGATAGATAGAGATACTGAAGTATGTTTTGCTGAACGATTCGACTCATTCGACATTCGATTGATACAGTGTGTTAGATCAATGCTGCTGGCATGGGGTTCGCATGTAGACCATGCCTGCTCGCATTCGGATCTCATTGGGCGTAGCATATTCGAATGCTGCTCTTTTCAGGAGGCTTGGCGGACACAAGAGCTAACTGCCGCACGCATGTAAGCGTAGGCTGAGGCGTGGGCGCAGGCGTTTTGACATGAGCCGTCGTCCGGTCGCATCCAACGTCCGGGTCAAATTCTGGTTCGAAGATGCGGAAGGCAAAGCTTTCTTCGGCAGGGGCATTGCAGATCTTCTGCGGGCGATTGACAAGTACAAGTCTATCGCGCTAGCATGCGAGCGCATCGGAATGTCCTACAGATACGCCCTCCACAGGATCTCAATCGCTGAAGAAAGATCAGGAAGAAGGCTTGTTGACAGATTCAGGGGGGGAAGAGCGAAAGGCGGAGCGCAATTGACTCAGCAGGGTCGGCTCCTCTTGGGAAGGTATCTCGAAGCCGAGCGCATCTTGGATGAGCTTGCAGAGTCCATATGACGATCGGCCCTGCGCGTCTTCTATTTAGAGTGCTTACGCGGCTGTTATCAAGTAAGACCGATGTTATTGGGCGATAATATTACTGGGGTGTAATATCGATGGCCGTCCCCTTGGGTCCCGCCATGACTGTCGCGGGCCTGACATATCGCTACCCCGGGAAGTCAGGGCCGGCCATCGAGAACATCAATTTGTCAATCGAGAGCGGAGAGCTTCTCGCCGTAATTGGCAGTTCAGGATGCGGGAAGAGCACCTTTCTTCGTTGCCTCACAGGGCTCATTCCGCAGGCATCGGAGGGAGAGATGCAGGGGAGAGTTGAAATCTGCGGTCTCGACACTCGGCTTCATCCCCTCTCAGAACTGGCCACTGTAGCGAATATGGTCTTTCAAGATCCCGATACAGGATTCTTCTGTTCAAAAGTAGAGGATGAGATTGCATTCGGCCCCAGAAACCTGGGATTGGACAATGGGGACGTTCGGCGGAGAATTGAGTTCGCTCTTGGGGGTACTGGCATCGAGCACCTGAGAACTCGCCGCGTGGTCGATCTTTCTGGTGGCGAGAAGCAACGACTTGCTATCGCCTCTGCGCTGTCAATGATGCCGAGGGTGCTCGTCTTGGATGAGCCCACATCTGATCTGGACCGCGGGGGAGCACGCTCCACAGTATAAGTGCTGCAATCACTTCGGACTCGATATGGGATGACAGTCGTCGTCGCTGAGCATCGATTCGACGACCTCTCACGGTATTTGAACCGAGTAGTCGTCATGGAGAAAGGACGCATCGTTGCCGACGGCTCACGTGATGACATATTCAATGGGCAACGCAGACTCCTTGGCGAACTCGGCATTCTTGCACCTCACGAAGAAGCGCCCTTCCCAAGCCCCATCATCAATCATACTGGTTGTTCCGGGCTCTGTGAACTGAAGAAGGATATCCGTAGTAGAGACGCGATCCTACGGGTCAATGGCGTCGCGTTCAACTATGCACACGGACAACAAGTGCTTCGCGACATCTCCTTCGAAATAGGTCGAGGCGAGCTAGTCGCTCTGCTTGGAGCGAATGGAGCAGGAAAGACAACTCTGGCTAATCTCATAGCGGGCATACTCAAACCCTGTCGAGGAGACATACTGATGAACGGTGTGGGCAAGCCGAACGGCAACCTTGCAAGGAGAGTTGGGCTGCTGTTCCAGAACCCAAGCCGGCAACTCTTCTGTGACTCAGTTCGGCAAGAAGTGGAGTTCGGACCTAAGAACATGCGATTCGCTGACTTTGTCGAGAGAGGTCAAGAAATGCTCAGGTCTTTCGGGCTTGAAACTTATGCGGATGCCGATCCTCATCATCTAAGCGAGGGTGAGAAACAGCGCCTCGCGACAGCGTCGATTCTGGCTACTAGTCCGAGCCTGCTGATTCTAGACGAACCCACAACAGGTCAGGATTGGGGACACTTGAAGGCCTTGATGGATATGCTGCGAGTGCACGTTAGCAAAGGGATGAGCGTGCTCCTGATAACGCATGACGTTCGCCTTGCGATGGAGTACGCGAGCCGCGCCATGATCATGGGGGAAGGTACAATCGTGGCCGACGGACCTGTCGGTCAGGTCTTGCCTCACCAGACCGAATTCGAGGTCTTGCCATTGATCGCAGATAGTTCAAAGGCATGATGAATTTGATGGTGAATGAATTGAACAAGAGTAGTGTTGAGAGAACTGAAAACCAGACAAGACGACTTCAACGCTTTTCCACCAGGGACTTGGTCTACATCGCAGTTCTGTCTGCTCTATGGGCTGCGTCGGAGAACTTGCTTGGCGGACAACTTCACGCGATGAACATACCGCTTTCTGGAGCCGTTCTAGCCGCAATAGGGGTATTCCTGATGGTTATCTGCCGGTCTTTCGTTCCGAAAGTGGGTTCGATCCTGCTGATGGGCGCAGTGGTCGCTTTGCTGAAAGTCCTATCGATTGGCGGTGTAGTGCTCTCACCGATGATAGCGATCTTCATGGAGGCGGTGCTGGTCGAATTGGCGATGACCATGGGAGGCACCACTCTCCCGGCCAGTTCAATTGGAGGCATGCTCGCAAACATGTACAGTATCGTGCATCCTTTCATATTCCAACCCCTACTGTTCGGCACATCAATGCTCGTCATATACCAGAAGACCATATCTGCAGCGTCAAAGATCTTCGGAATAGATCCTGCCAGCGTCATCCTGATCTTCTTGGCACTTGCTGTCAGTCAGGGGGTCCTAGGCATGATTGGTGGTGTAGCCGGGTGGAAGTTTTCGGCAAGAGCCAAACGGGCACTCAGACGCTAGGCGTCTACGGGGTCATTGCCTTCCTAATGGGAGGGGTGCTGCTAGCCGTCACCATGAATGGCGTTTTCTTACTGATTCCGCTAGCCTACGCGGCGACGGCGGGCCTTCTGTTCTCTCGTGAGGCTTTCCGTGATCTGAAGCAACTGGTGAAGCTCATACCGATTATCGTCGTGTCCAGTACCCTCCTGTGGCAGGAGGAATACCCTCTGCCTTCTGGGATGCCGTCTGTGACATCGTCTCCTTTCTTCTCGGGTTTTCTTATCGGGGTTGAGATGTCGGCAAGAGCCGTCGTCATGGTTCTGGCAGTGTCGGTTTTCATGAGAACAGTCAGGGTTTCCGAACTTACGCGCGTGCTCGAAAGAGCGAGCAGATCCGAGAGCTTCTCATTTGTCTTCGGACTTGCCCTAAACATCGCGCCGAACTTGGAAAGGATTGGCAGGGACACGTTGAACGCAATCAAGTTGAGGGGAGGATTCCGACTGAGGAACCTAGTATCATCTGTCAGCCACCTCTTGTCTTCGACGACCTTGAACGCCCTCGCAAAATGCCAGGACATATCCTATGCTGCGGAGGCCAGAGCATTTGGATCAGGCAGGAACGCCACCAGCTCCGCTCACAGGGACCGCCCGTCTCCCTCCCGCGTTGATTTCTTTGTCGTGATCGCGACAGGCGTTGTGGTCGTGCTGTCTTTCGTGCTGAAAGCATAATGGCGACTCGCAGTGAAGAGCTCGAACCACGACATCATGATAGGCACAGAACCTCTGGCTGGGAGAAGGACTGTTTTGGCCGATTCACTGGAAGAGATCCGGAGCACGGTGCCTGACATCGAGCAAATCAAAGTCGCTAACGTGATAATCGGGGCGGGATACACGGGAGTGAGCCTCTCCTCAGGCCAGGTTGGGTTGGCACACTCGTCGCTAGATGAGTACTCGCCACACTGCTGTGAAATCATGGACAGGGCAGGCCATCTGGCGGGATCATCAGCCCTTGATATGGCTCGGTTGGCGTTATCGTGGGACATAAGAGCCCGCGTCCTAGGCGTTGCCACGATCAATGCCATATCACAACTGTTGCCAGATCAATCCGAAACAGGAATCTCCACTTTGGAAGGAGACATCGTGGACCACATCACCGTTAGGGGTGACGTCGTCACCGTTGTGGGAAACATACGGCCTACCGTTGAGAAGTTGAGAGCTAGGGCGAAGAAGATCTACGTGCTTGAGAGAAACCCGGACTTGAGGGATGAAGAGACCCTGCCCGATACAGCGGCCGAGGAAATCATACCTCAGAGCCAAGTCGTCATAATCACCGGCGCTTCGATAACAAATGGCACTGTAGACAGACTGCTGGAACTCTCTCGCAATGCCAGAGAAGTAGCACTGGTCGGAGCCACAGCCGGTCTTCCGCCAATCGTGCTGTTCAGACACGGAGCAACAGCTGTAGGCACCATCAAAGTCACGCATCCTACCGAGGTGATGCAAGTCATTGCTGAGGGCGGAGGAACACCAACGCTCATGGATTCCGTGAAATTTGTTGTGTACAAACGCATTACCGAGGAAATGTGAAGTGTTATGAATCCTGAACTAGTGGACTTCGAGTCTCTGCTGGATAAGGCCGCGAGCAGTCATGGTCACTTGTGTGGAGGAATGCCGCTAGGAATCAGGATGGGCATCGCGGGTCTTCGAGAGCTCGACATGATAGATCCTTCGAAGAGGCATGACCTGATCGTTTTTGCTGAGATAGATCGCTGCATCACCGACGCAATATCTGTGGCTACTAGTTGTACTCTTGGTAGGCGTAACCTCAAACTCGTTAACTACGGCAAGTTCGCTGCGACCTTCGTGAACATCTCCAATGGCAGAGCGGTACGGGTTTCATCCCGAACAGATGCGCGGGACGCGGCCATGAGATTCGCTGAAAAAAAAGGATGGATACTGCCAGGCGAGCAAATTCAGGAGTTCTCGGATCGTGAGAAGGAGCTTATCATCAAAGGCTACACGGAAATGCCCGAAGAAGACCTCATACAGATCAGGAAAGTCAGAGTCAACGTGCCTAGCGATGAGCTTCCCGGTCGACCTACACATATTGTAGCTTGCGTCTCGTGTGGCGAATTGATTTTCGATCATAAGGAGATAGTCAAAGGAGAACGCGTATTGTGCCGATCATGCGCGTCTGGCGCATACTATGAAAGCTAGCCAAGACGTGGTCTAGCTTTCGCACTGCGAAGAGAAGGCGCCGATTGTGCTCCACACGCGCTCTAATCTTAGTACCCATGTAATGGCCGGGATTGCGCGCTTGCTATGTTAGGTGCTGAAGAAGGTCGGCCAACTTCTCGGGGTTTACAGTCACGTCGACTATCGGAAGCCTATGTGTGAAAGGCTTGCCTGCGACGACACCCGAGATCGCGAAGGTCTTTTCGTTCAGGTATTGCTCAATGTCTGCCGGTTCCCGCACCGCAACTACTCGGTGAGCACCTGGGTCAACCACGCCTTCGCATATCAAGAAGTCAAAGTTCGCGGGTATGTAGGTGAGCAGCTGCGTTAGGTCTTCTCTCTCCTCGACTTTCTTGAGGATCGCCGTCTCTGATACTCCGGAAGCGATTGTTATGTCCGCTCCGGCCTTTCGATGAAGATCGGTCTCCTTGTCGCTGACATCTATGCCGCTTGCTCTTTCAAAGAATTTCACTGTAGCGACTTTGTATCCCGCGACTTTCAGCTGCTCGACCAGCCTACATACGACGGTCGTCTTTCCACCTTTCTTTGATCCAACAACTGTCACGATCTTCACGAATCTTGCGCCTCCTGGTATCGCTTCGGATCCGATTGTTCGAGAGAATGGGCTTGTCCGGCAAGTATCTTTTCAGCAGTTGCTAAGTCTTCTCTCGTGTTTATGTTAAAGAATGTAGTGAGGTCACGGTCGATGTTCGCTATTTCATCTTCAACTGAGACGTACACCACCCGGCCCAGCTTCATGATCATGTCCTCTATTGAAAGATCTGGGGGAATGAGCGTTTCCAAAGCCGCCCGAAGCGTTGGGGCTCTACAATATACAGCCTGGAGCGGTTCGATCCTCTGCCGATTCCATCTTGGAATCGCGGCGTCAGCTTTCAATGCCCGGCGAAACAGAAGCTCGATTACTTCGCTGTTAACGAATGGGACGTCGCACGCTAGAATAGCCGTGTAGTCTGATTCAATCGCTCCTAGGCCGGCCACCATGCCCACCAAGGGGTTCTTGCCCTCTCGGTCATCATTTACCACCTTGACGTGAAGGGGCAAAACCGCATCATACGTGGTCCTGGTCTCATCTCTACCCAGAACCACGACTATATCGCCCGCTACTCTAGAAACACGTTCAATCATATGACAAATCAATGGTTTGCCAGCGAGGGTCTGAAGTGCTTTGTTTGAACCGAACCTTGAACTCAGGCCTCCGGCTAGAATGATCGCCCCTCGTTCCCGGTTCTCGGGATTCATGTCAGGAGTCACGCGCCTACTATCAAGGTCGAGACTTGATG
>JBAVVE010000096.1:0-9836 GCA_049697135.1 Bathyarchaeia archaeon
AGCAAATTTGAACCATGAGCGTTTTCGTCTTGGGTCACGGGGCGTTGTCTCGACAAGCCATAAGTATTCCTAGCCACTACTACCTCATCGTTCTGAAGAAGTAAGGGCGAAGCAGTCGACGATTTAGTCTTTCAAATGCTGAATCTCGGCGGCCGCACCATCTCTAATCAAGAGCAAACGAGAGTCCGTTCCTCGCGCCATCATACCCGCTGCTTCGTGGGGGAAAACTGGAATCTCGTTTCAAGTATTCCTGTGTTTTCGGGCTCTCTTGTCGGCTTCGGGGATGTTTTGGCGTGTTTCGTCGGATTTTTTTCTCGAGGCCGTTGGCTGGGGGCTGCACCCCGGAGAAATCCAGTGATGTCGGCATCAACCTAGCGGATTCCGCTCCGGCTTACTTGGAGCGGCCGATGATCTCCTGCAACTGTTCCCAAGCCTTCTGCTCACGGTCGGCGACCGTCATGATGAGCGAACTGGCTTGGACCAATGCGTCAGCTGATGCGGGCGTCGCATGTACTTCTTCGAAGATCTGTGCGACTTGCTGCCATTGCTCTCCAATTGCTCGCATTTCATCCCCGACTTCCGCTAGTCGCGTGTCCCCTGTGATGGTGGCTGCTTCTTTCAGGAAGCGTCCGTACATGTAGCGGAAGATGCCTCCACCTGACCCGCCCCTTGCGTCGATGAAGATGAAGACATTGAAGGATGCGTCTCGCAGGCTTTCTTCGTCCATTATCCTCGGCCACTTGAGCACACGTTCAGCCGCAGTGCGAATGCCTCTGACTCCCGAGTTCGCAATAGGCGGCTTCAACATGCCCTTGGTTGCTTCTCTGATGGCCTGTCGAACCTCCTCCGGTCTGGGTCGACGCTTGCCGCTTAAGTCGAAGGTGTACCAGGTATTCCGTGGTGGAAACGGCTTGAACTGTGAGCCACGTGCACGAGCCAGCACATCAAGTGATACGGCATGTAGTTCCCCGTCTCGATCGGCCACAAGCACCTGTCGACTCTCAGGCTCGTATCCTGCGAGGACGACTACGTGTCCGCCGAAGTGGTATTCCTTCGGGAAATCAAAGTAGGGTAGGAAGCCCATGTCGAGTTGAACCATCACTGGCTCGCCCGATGTGAGGAGATCCAGCACGGCCTTCTCGGCTTTCTTGGCGCTGTCTGTGTGGAACGCCTTGATGCGCACACCGGTGCGCTTGCCGGCAGTCTTCTCTAATCCTTCCTCGCCGGGCCGGCCTACATTGGCACGCCCACCAAGGAATGGGGTGGTGCCCTTCATGTGCCAGTAGACAAACCCCACTCCCGCACCTAATCCCAACAGCAGATCCTCGCTGACCTGACAGTCGTGGAATTCGTAGATGTGACGCATTGACCCCGTGACGCAATGATGAGTCTTCAACGGTCGAAAGCCTTGCAACGGTTGCAGAGTCAACGCAACATCACTCATGCCGACTGGCTTGGCAGGTACTATTTCAGTGGTAACTCGACCCAGCTTGTGCCATCCTGCAAGTTCCGGATTCTGAAGCCGAGCTCATCGCAGATCCTGAGCATCGCCTTGTTGTCTGTCAGGACGATCCCGTATATCTTCTCTAATCCCTTCTCCTGAGCTACGCCTATGATCATGTCGACGAGTTTGTACCCGAGACCCTTGCCTTGGTACTGATCGTGAACGACGACTGCAAACTCTCCTCTCTTGAAATCCGATTCAATGATCAGCCTCCCGATTCCGACTATTCTCCTCTTCTCATGTTCCTTGACTTCGCCAACAATCGCCATCTCCCGATCATAGTCTATGTTACAGAATCTGATGAGCATCTCATGCGTTATGTTCCTGATGACTTGGAAGAACCTTCCCCGGAGGGTGTCCTCGGATAAGGTCGTCAGCATCTCATGCTCTAGCGGCTCATCCTCAGGCCTTATCGGTCTCAACAGTACTTCCGTTCCATCTGTCATCCTCCAAGGTATCACATACCGCGTCGGGTAGGGCGTGATGACCAAGTGTGAATATGGAGGCTGAGGTGTCAGAGCGTTCTTGTCAATGACGATCCTCGCGTCGAGCGCGTAGGCCTTTCCACCGGAGATCGCAAGCGGGTTTACGTCGATCTCCTCGATCTCTGGGAAATCCACTATGAGGTTTGAGAATCTGACGATGATCTCTTCGAGTTGTCTCATGTCTGCTGGCGGCTTTCCTCTGTATCCTTGGAGCATCTTCTGTACTATCGTGTCCTCCATCAGTCTCCTCACCAGCGTCTGGTTTAGAGGCGGCAAGCCAATCGAGAAGTCTCTGAATAACTCGGCGCCTGTCCCTCCCATGCCGAAGAGGATCACTGAGCCGAAGTCCCTGTCCTTTCTTGCCCCAAGAATGATCTCGTAGTCGATCTTCTCAACCATGCTCTGAACAGTCACGCCAAGTATCTTTGCCTGCGGGCGACTAGATTTGACACGCTGCATCATCGCATCGTATTCTGACCTCATCTTCTCGTCCGAGTCTATGCCTGCTGCAACACCACCAACGTCGCTCTTGTGAGTGATCTCTGGAGAGACTATCTTGATCACGACTGGATAGCCGATCTCATTCGCGCAGCGTATTGCGCCTTGAGCACTGTTCGCCATGTATGGTTTGGTCGCCGGAATCCCATAGTTGCTCAGAAATCTCTTCGAGTCCTCCTCGCTCACAGTGGTCACGCCTTCTCTCGCGAGTCTCGCGATGAGAGCCTTGAGATGGCTCTTTGGCGGTGCCTGATCAACCGATAGTTCAGAAGGAGTCTCGTAGAGAAGCTCCAAGTTTCTCCCGTACTTGTACATGTACATGTACGTCTTGACGGCATCTTCGGGGGTCTCATAGGTTGGTATGTTGCTCTGAGCGAAGACGCCTCTAGCTTCCCGGACGCCCTCTCCACCCATCCATGTTGTTACGATTGGTTTCCAAGCATTCCTAGCAACCTCAGCAATGCTCCTCGCCAGGTCTCCTGGTTTTGCCGCACCTTGCGGCGTATATGCGATCAGGATACCGTCGACCCCAGAGTCGTTCAGACAGACGTTCAGTGCGTTGAGGTACCTTCCGGTGTCGGCGTCTCCGAGCACATCGATTGGATTGCCTCTACTCCAAAACGCGGGCAGGACCGAATTGAGCTGTCCGATGCTCTCATCTGAGAGCTTCGCTAGTTGACCGCCTAGCTCTATCAGCTCATCAGTCGCCATGACGCCTGGCCCACCAGCATTCGTGATGATCCCAAGCCGGCGCCCCCGCGGCAGATGCCTAGAGTCAAGGACTGTTGCGGAGTTGAAGAGGTCCCCTACTTCCTTGACCCTGACAACTCCGGCTCTCCTGAATGCGGCATCATAGACCTCGTCATCACTTGCCATGGCACCCGTGTGAGAGAGTGCAGCCCTTGCACTCTCGGCGAATCTACCGGGTTTCACAACGATGATCGGCTTATTGCGAGCAAAGCCTCTTGCGGCGCTCATGAACTTCTTTGCGTTTCCGACCCCTTCCATGTAAATTATTATGCTTCGTGTGTCAGGGTCCTCTCCGAGGAAGTCGATCAGATCTCCAAAATCGATATCAATCATTGAGCCGAGCGAGGCGAACATGCTGAAGCCGATGTGCGCATTGACGGCCCAATCCAGAATGGCACTTCCCAACGCGCCGCTTTGGGAGATGAAGGCAATGTTACCTCGCTCAGGTCGTGCCTTAAGGAAGGACGCATTGAAGTCAATGTTTGGTCTAATGATGCCTACACAATTGGGACCGACGATCCTCATTCCATACTTCTTTCGGATTCCCCGTATCTGGTCTTCAAGCCTCTTTCCTTCTTCACCGATCTCCCTGAAACCTGCAGAGATTATCACGGCCCCTGGGACCCCGGCTTTGCCACATTCTTCAACTGTCTCCGGCACGGTGCGTGCCGGCGTGGCTATCACTGCAAGGTCGACAGGCTCAGGCACACTTGCGATGTCAGCGTAACACTGAATCCCCAGTACAGTCGCCCTATTCGGGTTCACTGGGAATACCTTACGACCCTTGGAGAGCAGAAGGTTCTCGAGTATGGCCTTCCCGACACTGTCTTCCTTCTCGCTTGCACCTATGAGTGCGACAGCCTTGGGATCGAGCATCCTCTTGTGACCGTCTGCCTTTTCCGGAATGGAACCACTCAAAGGATTGTGCACCTTCGCCGGACGAGTCGACCCACTTTGTCAGGCTAATGGCGAAACGCTGGCTCTTATATGAGGCGCTGCCTAGCCAGCGTGCGACCTTATCACTAGGATATGTCGTACAATCTGCATCCAGACATCAGTGAACATCTCCAACGAACAAGTCGCTGTGATGGTGATGGATCCTGGCGGACAGGATGATGCGAATCGAGGGTTCATGGATTAAGGATGCCGAGGGTCGGACTCTACTTCTCCGCGGTGTGAATGTCGGCGGAAGCAGCAAAGTTCCAAAGCGCCCAAATGGTGCCACCCACCTAGGGAGGGCTTCTTCGAGCATCGCACGGTCTCCTTTGTGGGCAGACCCTTCCCCTTAGATGAAGCAGACGAACACTTCACGAGACTGCGAGAATGGGGATTCACATTCATACGATTCCTGGTGACCTGGGAAGCGATCGAACACGCCGGGCCCGGCCAGTATGATCACGAATACCTCGACTACCTATCCGCTTTGATTGAGAAAGCAGGACAACACGACATACGGCTCTACATCGACCCTCATCAAGACGTCTGGAGCCGCTTCTCTGGCGGAGATGGAGCACCGGGCTGGACGCTCGAGGCAGTTGGATTCGACCTATCCAATTTCAAGGAGACAGGGGCCGCCGTCACACATCAGACGTACGGCGATCCATATCCATGGCTGATCTGGCCTACCAACGCCCAGAGGCTAGCCGCCGGCACGATGTTTACGCTCTTCTTTGCAGGCAACGACTTTGCGCCCAAAACCCGAATTGAAGGAGAACCGGCTCAGGACTATCTTCAGCGACATTACATCGCGGCCATTCAACAACTGGCTTCTCGCCTTCGGGATATGCCACATGTGATCGGTTATGATACATTGAATGAGCCGGTCCGAGGCTGGATCGGCTTGGAGGATCTTACTCAGATCAATGTCTTGTTGAAGAAGGGGCAGACCTTCAGCCCATGGCAGGCCATTCTCCTCGGCGCAGGTTTTCCACAGGAAGTTGAGATCTGGGAGATGGGGGTGAAATCGAAATGCTTAGGCCGGGAGCGGTTGAACCCCAATCGGATGCGTGCGTGGCAGAAAGATCGAGAGTGTGTCTGGCGCCAGAACGCCGTCTGGGATATCGATCCGGACGGAACTCCGCATCTGCTTCGCCCTGATCATTTTGCACATGTGAACGGTCAACAAGTACGATTCTCGCAGAATTACTATCGACCGTTTGCCAATCGTTTCGCCAAAGCAATCCGGGAAGTCCACCCGGGTGCCCTGATCTTCATGGAGTCTACGCCGGAGAAAGATTTCCTCGAGTTGAGCCCGGATGATGCTCCAAGGATCGTCTATGCCCCACACTGGTATGATGTTTTCACGCTGGCCTTCAAGAAGTTCAACCCGATGATGGCAGTCGATAACCGGCGTGGGAAAGTTGTCTGGCTCCCTTGGGCGATCCGCCGATCTTTTGTAGCTCAGCTTGGCCTCTACAAGCAGCAAGCCCGCGACTATCTTGGTGGCGTGCCGGTCCATCTCGGAGAGATGGGCATTCCATTTGACATAGATGGGGGACAGGCCTTCCGAACCGGGGACTTCTCCATACAAGAGAAAGCACTAGACCGCTCCCTCAAGGCAATTGAAGGCAACATAATGAACGCAACCATCTGGAACTACACCCCTGACAACGACAATGCTCACGGTGACCAGTGGAATGGAGAAGACTTCTCTGTCTTCAGCAGAGATCAGCGAAAGGATCCAACGGACATGCACTCGGGTGGACGGGGCTTGAGAGCATTCCTGAGACCATACCCGAAGGCAACGGCCGGAGAACCTATGCGACTTTCGTTCGAGATGAAGCGCCGCGTTTTCCGGTATGAATTCCGTCATGATCCGCAGGTCGAAGCCCCAACCGAAATCTTTGTGCCACGTTTCCAGTATCCGAAAGGATACAGAGTGCGAGTCTCGGACGGAAGATGGGAAAGCCATTCGGCCAATCAGCTTCTACGATATTGGCATACACCGGAGCGAGACTCACACTCCATCCTAATCACTCCTGGTTGACCTTGCGCGATCCATTTCGCAGCGAGGCTTGCTTGCCGAATACAGGAATTCAGCGATCAGTTCTTAACAAAGAGCTGACCTCCCCCCACAGTACAGGCTTGAAAGATGGCGAAGTCGAAGGTATTCTTCACCGACAGAAACGCTCAGTCCCACTACAACATGCTTGACAAACTGGAGCACGTGCTCTCAGAACTCGGTCTTCCCCGAGGCATTGGGAAAGGGGAGAAAGTCATGATCAAGACCCATTTCGGTCAGTGGGGCAACACGAACTACATCCGCCCCGCATACGTGCGCAAGGTTGTCGAATTGGTCCGGGCGGCAGGAGGAGTACCTTTTGTAGTTGAGTCTTGCGGCCTGGGTTACGGTACTGGTGATCCTTATGGAGCGAGAACGACCGCACCTGAATATCTCAACATGGCGGCGTTGAATGGATTCAGCAACGGAACGATAGGCGCTCCGATCCTCATGGCTGACGGTTACTGGGGAACAGACACCTTCGATGTTGAGGTGAATGGTCAGTATGTCAAGAAAGTGGACGTAGCAGCAGCCGTCTTGGATTGTGACAAGGTAGTAGTACTGTCTCATGTTAAGGGCCATTCTGAGGGCGGCATTGCCGGCGCCCTGAAGAACCTCGGGATTGGCCTAGTCGGGAAGCGCGGCAAAGCAGCGATGCACATTCTCGGGCACATCAAGGTTGACCCTGAGAAGTGCCGCGGTCCAGAATGCTCCAAGTGTCTTCATGTGTGTCCTGTAAGGTGCATCACAATGAACAAGAAGGCAGTGATCGACTCAGCGAAATGCATCGCCTGCATCCATTGTAGAAGCGTGTGCAGCAGGATCGGCGCGAAGGCTATCTCGGTAGCTTGGAGAGCTGAGCATGAGCAAGCTCCGATCTTTGTTGAGAATGCTCGGGGCGTGGTCGATTCCATTGGTGCGGACAAGTTCTACTACGTCGACTTGGCCATCGACATCTCTGACAAGTGCGACTGCTGGGATGTCGGAGCCACTTTGCTCGTCCATGACATTGGAATCTTTGGATCACGAGACCCGGTCGCGGTGGATCAGGCTTGTCTTGACGCCATCAATGATGCAGAACCCAATCCACACTCTGCCGCTGCCAAGATAGGACACGGAGAGGACAAGTTCACCGTTGTACACTCCTGTAAGAATCCAAAGACAGGCGAAATCGTCAATCTTGCCAAGATTCAACTCACACATGCCGAGAAGGTCGGTCTAGGAAAACGAGAATACGAACTAATCGCGCTGACCAGACAACAACCGGAAGGATACCCGTGATGGTAATGTGAGACCCGTTTGGGATTGCCGCGATTACTTGGTAATCGAGTCAGAGCTCGTTTCTCAGAACCCTTGGAACCGGCACTCACAGTGCTTGGAGCAGCATCTTACCGTACGCTCACTCGCAACGTATAGGTCAGTGCTGAAGTATCTCTCTGTTCTGTCAGGCAGAACTGTCACGAGTTTCTTGTCGTGGCCAATCTCATCCAAGATTCTGAGTGATGCCAGCACATTTGCTCCTGAGGATATTCCCACCGGGAGGCCTTGTCCTCGGGAGAGCTTTCTTGCCATTTCAACAGCATCGTCACTGCTGATGGTGACGACTTGGTCGATCATATCCGTGTCTACGATTTCCGGAATGAATCCGTCTCCAATTCCTGCAATCTTGTGGTCCGAAATGTCACTTCGGCCGGAGAGAATGGCCGCTTCTTCCGGTTCCACCGCAACCAGACGCGTTTTCGGGTTCTTTTCCCTAAGAGCTCTTCCGACTCCCATCAATGTTCCTCCCGTACCCACTCCCGCCACGAAACAATCAACATTCCCGCCAACCTGTCGGATTATCTCCTTGCCTGTCGTGCTGTAATGGGCCATGATGTTGTCCGGATTCCTGAACTGATTTCCCAGAAAGAAATGTTCGTCACTTCCCGCAATCGTGTCGGCCCTTTCGACGGCGCCCTCGAAGCCTTTCTCCTTGGGTGTCAGACACACGCTTGCACCTAGGTTCGCCATCATTCTTACGCGTTCTCCGGTCATGTGTTCAGGCATTACGACTATCATCTTGTAGCCTTTGGCGGCGGCTACCATCGACAATGCAATTCCGGTGTTCCCGCTTGTCGCTTCAACTATCGTATACCCTGGCTTCAGAAGACCCTTCAGCTCTGCCTGCTCCACGATGTGTCTTGCTATTCGATCCTTGATGCTTCCGCTTGGATTCATGAACTCCAACTTCGCGAAGATCCGGCAAGCATGATCTTTGTGTTGAAATGACAGCGTGAGGAGAGGTGTGTTTCCGATAGAGTCCAAAACAGATTCATGAACAGGCATCATGATCGCTCACAAGAGACTCTATCGTTGAGGGAAACGACATACCATATCGGGACGATTTCCATAAAAGCGCTATCGTCACTCGAAGTCTCGTACATGTATGGGTTGGAGAAGTTGGACTAGTTCGGTGTGGGCGGCGGCTGGGGTCCGTGAATCGACCGCAGTCGTTCAGAGTGAATTCTTGGCTGTCCCGTCTGGGCTGAGAGTGACAGCGGCTCAGAGTTCCAGAGACAGTAATGCAGCACCTAGAGCCCCTGTGAGTTGCGGATTGTCAGGCATCCAGAGTTCCGCGCCAATCTGCTTCGACAAGTAGTGTCGGAAAGCTGGATTCAGAGCCACACCCCCGGTGACACAGACAGGAGTCACGACACCAACGCGCTTCGACAGCGTGCTGATTTTTGACGCCATGGCCGCGTGGACTCCTGCCGCAATGTCTTTCGAACTCTCTCCGGCCCCAATTCGTCCAACAACCTCACTCTCAGCAAAGACTGTACAGGTACTACTGATGCTGCAGGGTGAATCGGACTGTAAAGCAAGTGGTCCTAGCTCGTCAATGGAAATCTCGAGAACTCGTGCCATGACCTCGAGGAACCTTCCGGTGCCCGCACTGCATTTGTCGTTGATCTCGAAGTCTGTTGGCCGCCCATTCTCACCTATGCGGATGACCTTTGAGTCCTGTCCTCCGACATCGATCAATAGGCGGATGTTAGCATTCAGGTTGTGGACGCCAATGCTGTGGCATGTTATTTCAGTCACGGATTTCTCCGCGAAATCGATCAGAGAGCGACCGTAGCCCGTGCTGGTCGTAGAAACACCGGTGGCATCTACACCAGACTTCCTGCTGAGTTCTTCAAGACATCTCCGAGCCGCCACAGCCCCAGATGCTCCAGTAGGTACGAGATGAGAGCCCGACACATTCCCTTGGGAATCAATCATCACGGCCTTGGTTGTGGTAGAGCCTACGTCAAGTCCGATTCCGAATCTCCGTCCTGACAAGAGTCCCCCTCCTGCTACTCGAACATCTCTAGCAGTGCATCAATACGTGTCTGAATCTGAGCTTCATTGAAGAGGCGACTGTCCACCATGTCGCCCTCGATTACCACGCCTGGCACACCAGTCTCCCTTGTGACAAGCTCCTTGGAAACCAGCTGTCCCAACGAATATCTCTTGCAGGACCTGACGGAGAACATGATGAACCCGTCAAGATCGTAGTCCTTGATGAGTTCCACCATCTTGTCCACTTTTGCTTGGAGACCTTTGTTGAGGTATACGT
>JBAVVE010000097.1:0-3746 GCA_049697135.1 Bathyarchaeia archaeon
TGATGCCTCTTCTCGCCAATTGTTCTCTCATAAATGCCACAGTGCTCTCGTCTTCGACCTTGTTCAGGATCGCGCGAAACTCGAGACCGATCTGGTCGGCGAGTGTCTTCGCTTCTTGGCAGAGTTCCAGAGCTTCGTATGACGGATCGACGACGAACAAAATCATCTCAGCCAACGCATCTACGCCTCTTCCGAAGTGTTCTACCCCCGCTTCCGTGTCTAGGATCACAAGGGTTCCGCTTTCCAATGGATACGAAAGAATCTCCCTTGATATCACTCCGTGAG
The DNA here is from genome assembly GCA_049697135.1 of Bathyarchaeia archaeon. Lineage (GTDB taxonomy): Archaea > Thermoproteota > Bathyarchaeia > 40CM-2-53-6 > 40CM-2-53-6 > CAVPLU01. The sequence continues at coordinate 286 of JBAVVE010000097.1, forward strand.
GACAGGCACACCCTGATCCGGCCTCTCGAATTTTCCCAACCTCAACAATAGAGAGATTCCTGCTTCTAGTCTTCTCCATCACGGATTTGACTGCAGCTTGAAGTTCTTCAGACGAAGCATCTTTGAGTGTTCCAAACGCATGAGTCCTCCCCCCTATCATGTCTATCAGACTTGGGCCGGATTCGCTCACGCCGAGCATTCTCCTGATCCCCGGGTTGGACTCATCCGCATCCACCACAACTACATGGAGGCCGCGCTTGACAGCGAGCTTCGCTAGAAGTGCGACTGTTGTAGACTTGCCACTGCCTCCTTTCCCAGCCACAATGATCCGTATCGCGCGCTCCAAGCTACCGACCGAAATGGCCCTTGGCATGAGACGATAATATCTGTTTCCAAGGCATGCGTCAACGGTTCTTCAGTAATTCGAACACTGACAGTGAAGCCACTGACGAAGTTCCGGACAGAGGATTCTGTTTCACCAGATTGCCATCCTATAAGAGACAGGCTCGAACGAAGCTCTTTGCTGCTATGCAGTTCTAGTTCTACAGTCTGAATGAGATTCCGGGCCGACCCGGACTTGACTCGTCAAATCCGCTTCTTGCCTGTGCTTGAGCATGAGACTAACTGAGAATTGTCACCACTTGTTTGATAAGCCTGAAGGAATCAACCGGATGTACACCAAATACGCAGTCCCGGTGCTGATCGAGAACTGAAGCGGTCTCATACCATATACGATCATGCAGACTTACTAATACACTGCACCTCTGCGACGAAATCCGAGAATGTGGAATGGATGTTCAGTAGATGTGCCTAGCGTTTATCAATCGCATGAACGCCTAATCCCTGGTGCAATGGTCAGGTAAGAGCTCGGGGATCTGAACACCGGCATGAAACTTCTTTTTCTGCAGAGAGATCCTCTCATGATTCAACCCGGAGTAATGAGCATATCAGCGGTGCTAAAAGGGGCTGGCCACGAATGCGATATTCTAATTCAGAATCTTGAAAGAGACTTCATCAAAGCGATAATCAAATGCAAACCAGACGCCGTTGGTATTTCCTGTACCACTGGCCTTCATCTCTGGGCCACAGGAACAGCCAGAAGAATCAAGAAGAGGATCGACGTACCGATAATTGTCGGCGGCCCGCACGCCACATTCTATGGTGACACAATACGCGATAGTAGCATAGATATCATCTGCATCGGAGAAGGGGAGCATCCCATGCTGGAACTGGTCGAGAATATTGACAGCGGGCACGATATCACCGGCATCAGAAACCTATGGGTAAAAGACGGTCGGGGACAGATTCGCAAGAACCAATTGAGACCCCTGATTCAAGATCTTGATGCGCTGCCCTTTATGGACAGGGAACTCTACCACAAGTATGGTCCGCTGAGAGTATACGAGCGCAACCCGCTTATCATCACAGGCCGGGGGTGTCCATACAGCTGTTCTTTCTGTTTCAACAAGCCTCTCAGAGACATGTACTCGGAAACAGGCGGACGGTATGTCAGGAGAAGAAGCATCAGAAACGTGATCGATGAGATTATGCAGGTCAAGGGAACGTACGACGTGAGAAGAATCATCTTCATGGATGACACATTCATTCTTGACCACGAATGGGTACTCAGATTCCTAGAAGCCTACAGACAAGACGTAGCTCTTCCCTTCAGCTGCCTAGTCAGAGCTGATCTGATAAACGAGCAAATGGTCAATGCCCTGAAAAAAGCCGGATGCTTCTTTGTAAGATTGGGCATCGAAAGCGGAAATGAGGAACTCCGGAACCAAGTGCTACAAAAGGAAATTCCCACGAAACAGATAGTGAACGCATCTCATCTGATCAAGAAATACGGTATCAAGCTAGCTACAAACAGCATCCTGGGCATACCCGGCGAGACCATGGATACCGCCCTCGAAACACTTCAGATGAACCTTGACATTCACCCGGACTTTGCGTGGTGCGCACTCATGCAGCCCTACCCAAAGACAGAGCTCGCGCACTACGCAATTACGCATGGATGCCTGAGACCAGATTTCAGCTTTGATGACCTCGACCACTCGTATTTCTTTTCCACCCCAATTGAAATCCAAGACAAAACCGCGGTCGAAAACCTACAGAAATTCTTCTCAATATGCGTGGCCTTTCCCTTTTTATTACCCGTGGTTAAGTGCGTGACAAAATTGCCGCCGAACCCGATATTTGATCTCGTTTTCAGGCTATATTACGCATATAGGAATTTCATGACAGGTGAGATGGGCTTCGAGGATTTCATACGGCTCGGCTTGCATGCGGGGTCTTCCTTCGGGAGGGGAAGACGGCTTGCCGCGGAATCTCACCAGCGTTTCTAAGTCACGACCCCTTGCGGATCCGTGGAACCACTGTTCTGCCGTGACGCGCTCAAAACATAGTAGAAGCCAAAAAAGCACTCTTCGTAACTGTGGACTCTGCTTCTTGATTCGATGTATCGAACCAAATCTCTGTCTGGATCTATATCGGCCTTCCTCCAAACCCACTGGACAAGGGCATTCAAGCCTGTGTATGGCACCACAGAACTCGATTTCATTCCTAGCATTGCAAAGCGGCCGTTAGGTGTCAGTAGTTGGAACATGTTATCAATTGCTGCTCCATAATCGGCGATTATTTCCAAGGCAAATGTGCAAAGTATCGCATCGAATCGCTTTTTCGGCCGGTACTCAGTGATGCTCGTGTTCACAAGCTGTACGTTTGTCCAATTGCGCTTGGCAACGAGCTTCTTCGCTATCTTCAAAGATTCTGAGGAAATATCAATTCCAACAAGAGTGCCGCTGTTGCGCAAGTACCCCTCGATGATCTTGAAATTGGATCCTATTCCGCAGGCAACATCAAGAACCGAGGAATTCGGAGCGACGTTCAAGCGAACGATTGCCTTCCTGCGATAGGGCAGATTCTCTGTCACTCCACCAAACAGTACTTGTATGTGCTTGGCGTGCCGATCGTAGAAAGACTTGACTTGACCATCCTCGCGCTTCAGGGGTCCAAGAGCGATCGATGGTCTTTGATCAAAGGACAGTTTCAACGGCATGACTGAAGTCTCCAGCAGACCTAGGCAAGCTAATAAGCGGTATGGCGATTTGGGTCAAGAGTTCTCGGACTGCCATGCTCCTCCAATTGGCACCTGCGTGATGGATCAGCACGCTCTTGTGAAATGCAACAGATTCATCTTCCGAGTGCTCCGTTCATGCAAGTGGGTTCAGGCAGATGGTTGAGGGCGCTGAGGAAAGACGTTTAGCTTCCCTTGTCAGGATTAGCGTTCGCATGTGATTGGCTGGCAATGAGAATCCTGCTCATCAATCCCCAGTGGACGCACAAGCAGTACTTCGGCAAGTTTGACGAGGCAAGAAGCGTCCAGCAACCGCTCGGAATCGCGTACCTCGCGGCCGTCTTGGAGCGGCAGGGTCACAATGTCAAGCTGATAGATGCAC
>JBAVVE010000098.1:0-1806 GCA_049697135.1 Bathyarchaeia archaeon
AACGACTCTCACCCCTACCTTCTCCAGAACTTCAAGGGCAGATGAGTGTAGTTTCTCCAACTGTTCATCGGACAGGATCCGTAACATTGCCATCTCGCGGTCGAGACGATCCAACCCTCATTAAAGACTTTGGGGAGTTGCCCGAGATGTTGTGAGCAGTATCGACAGTACTTGTCACAATTGCTTTTACAGTTCTCGTATTGCATAATTACCAGACCTCACAGTTCCTGATGCGTGGAGGATAGGAGGGGACACTGATTTCGAAACCTCAGACGGGGGCCGTTGACAGGAGCCACGTGCTTGGTGTGGACATCGGCGCGAGCAGCTGCAAGGCAATAGTGTTCGACGCGGACCGCAACGCAAGGGGCCGCGCACAGCAAGAGTACTCTAGAAGCTATCCGAACCCAGGATGGGTCGAGCTAGACGCGAACTCGTGGTGGAACGCCGTAGCAACTGTAGTCAAGCAGTCGATTGAGAACTCGAATGTCCCTGTTGAGCAGATCAGATGCGCCGGGATCTCTGCCGAGACCGACGGAATACTCGCGGTAGAGAAGGGTGGGGAACCGCTGAGACCGTACATCCACTGGCTCGACACGAGATGTGTGGATGAACACAAACGGCTACGAGACAAGGGCAGACTTGAGTATGTATACGAAACAACCGGCATACCGGTTCAGGGAGGTTACGATTTCCCGGCACTCAAGATGCAGTGGATAAAGAAGAACGAACCTGCTACATTTGAGAGAACTGACAAGTTCCTTTCGATAGGGACCTTCATGCTGTACAAGTTGACTGGAAAGTACATAGCAGACAGATCCACAGCATCGCGAAGCCTATTGTACGACATAAGAAAGCAGGAATGGTCAAGGGACCTTGCCGAGTTATTTGGAATCCCAATCTCGAAGCAACCCGATGTTCGACGTTCCGCTGAACCGGCGGGAACAGTTACGCCCGAAGCAGCACGCGAGACTGGCCTGAGCACCAAAACGATCGTTGTTGCTGGCGGAGGAGACACCGAATGCAGCGCACTAGGTGCCGGCGTTGTCACGGAGAAACAAGGCCTCATCTCCATCGGCACATCGCTCATGGTTGCTGTCCCGAGAACAAAGCCATCAACGATCCCAATGAGTCCTGAAACACGCCTCTTCGGAACCGGCTCAGTATGTACAAGCCATGTCGTAGACAACATGTGGATACTTGAAGTTGGGGCCCCCGCAGGAGGCGCAATGCTGGCATGGTTTGATCGTGAACTCGGCCAAGCAGAACGCAAGCTCGCTGCAGAGCTCGACGTACCCTCATATGATATTCTCGGCCTCGAGGCTGAGAAGTCCAAGCCTGGACCAGAGTCGCCAATATTCGAGGCCCCTGTTGGAGCAATTCTCAACCTCAGAAACGAACACAAGCGAAGCGACCTGATACGCAGCATCTTGGAGGGGGTGGCATTCGAAGCGAGGGAGGTCATCGAGGTTTTCGAGAAGTTCGGCCTTGACATCAGGGAACTGACTATGGTCGGAGGCGGCGCAAAGTCTGGAACCTGGCGTCAGATAATGTCGGATGTGACAAACAAGCCCGTCACATCACCCTACATGCAGGAGACAGGAACGCTCGGTGCGGCAACCCTCGCCGGAGTAGGAGCAGGCCTCTTCAAGAACTTCACACCGCCCGAGACCGGAAGATACGCGTACAGTTCGCCGAGAAATGATGTACAGGAAACCTACTCGATACTTTACGAGAAATACAAGAGAGTATACAAAGCGCTGGAATGAAGGCGGCATAGGATGACCGCAACTACCAGCCCGGCATGAC
>JBAVVE010000099.1:0-4070 GCA_049697135.1 Bathyarchaeia archaeon
ATCCATCGGAGAGGAATGACCTCTTTCCTTGTAACCAACGGCACCATGCCGGAAAGGCTTGAAGGAATTCTGGAACGACAGATAGAACCCACAAATCTGTACCTGAGCGTATATGGTCCTGACAAGCAGACTTACGAGCGCGTTACACACCCATCAATTCCGGACGCTTGGAAAAGAGTCACTGACAGCCTCAGGTTGATGCCGCGCTTCAAATACTCCAGAACTATCGCTAGGCTGACCCTCGTCAAAGGGCAAAACATGCACAAGCCGGAACAGTATTCGAAACTCGTGATGGAAGGATCTCCATCGATCATTGAACTGAAAGGCTACAGTTGGCTGGGAGAGTCGAAACAACGTCTACCAATATCTGCAATGCCATACCAATCAGAAATCAAGGAATTCGGGAAGGAAATGGCGAAAGCCACGGGATACGAATTGATCGCTGAGGACACGGTCAGCAGAGTCGTCGCTCTAGCCAGAGAAGGATCGACGACAGGGCTTTCGCTTGATGCCTGCTGATGTCTACGTATCTAAAGTGCCAAGAGCGTCTGAAATTGAGACTGCTAGAGAAGTCTGCTGGAGGTACCCCGAGCGGCGAACAACTCGCCCGTCTATGGAAGGGCATCGATATTGTTGGTGACATAGCGATTCTGAGACTGCCCGACGAGATTGAGAACGACAAGTACAAGATCGCACAGGGTCTACTTGATGTCGCACCCTACCTCAAAGTCGTCCTGAGGCAAGTCGGACCCGTTGAGTCGGAATTTCGAACTCGCAGACTTGAATGGCTTGCAGGTGAAAGCCGGTTTGAGACAGTGCACAGGGAATTTGGATGCCAGTACAAGGTCGACTTGAATGCGGTGTACTTCTCGCCTAGGCTCGGTTATGAGCGGAAACGAATCGCGGATCTCGTCTCCCCCGGAGAATATGTGCTGAACTTCTTCGCTGGAGTAGGATGCTTTTCCATAATGATCGCGAAGCATGCACATCCTTCGAAGATCTATTCTCTGGATCTCAACCCGATAGCACTGCGCTATCACGCGGTGAACAACACGCTTAACAGAGTACGCGAAAAGATCGAACTGATGTGCGGAGACGCGAACAGAATTGCCTCAGCCTCTCTGGTCGGATGCGCCGACAGGGTCCTACTTCCACTGCCCGAATTGGCCTTGAATTCTCTTGAAACGGCTAGGCACACACTCAAGAGTGGCCATGGGGTAATCCACTGCTATCTATTCGTTGAGTCACGTCGAAGATCCACAGCATGCGAACGCGGCTTGTTGAAACTGGCCCCTGCACTTGAGCGCCTTAACCTAATGCGCGACAACGTGGAAGTGCACGTGGTCAGGAGTACCGGCCCCTGCCGCTACCAAGTATGTGCAGACATCTCTGCGTGAGGATACGAGGCTACGCCTGTTTTCGAGCGTCGAATACTATCTCCACTACTGTGCCGGTGCGCTTGCCAAAATACCAGACTTCAGCCGTTCCTGTATATGCTTGTGCCCAACGCTTCAGGATCTCTCTATCTCCAGGTTTCAGTCTGCCTCGTCCGCTCTTCACCTGGATCATCCGGATCTTTCCGTCCTTCGCGGCGAAGACGTCGACTGGTCCATGAGATGCCGCGCTTCTACTGCAGTACCACCCCTCACTCCTTAGCTTCTTCAACACTTGGTACTCTCGACTTCTTCCTCTAGCGTAGGCTGTGGAGACCATGCCCGCGTTGGTAGTGCTCATTGGTTATGACCATTGCGCCTCAGCCTCAACAGAGGCATCGCCACATGAGGCATATCGGCAGAACCTTTGCCGTGGACGTCGTAATTCTTGTTACTATGTGAGGATGCAACTGGCTTGCCGACTTGGCATCGCAATGACAAGTTCGAGGGTGTAATGTATTTTAGGAGTCGGGTGCCGCTAGACTGCTTGTTCAGAGGTCTAGTTCCCATGAGACTGAGGACGAGGAAGCTCGTTCCAGCAGCTGTCATGCTAGTCCTCGCTGTCATTATCTATGGACCGGTGATTGTGCAGGCGCAGACGTACTCGTTTTCTTTCATGGTCACTGGGCTCCCTGCTGGAATCGGAACTCAGTACTATCTGGATGGCGTATTGACTGGGGCAATCCAGATAGGCGAGACGAGGCTGCTCAACTTCACTCTGGGTAGTATGCATACGCTCAGCGTCGACCTTAACGTGGTCATCGATAATGGAACGAGGTATCAATGCAAAGAGAACCTGTGGTCGATCACGGAGGCTGCATTCCACACTTTCGTCTACAAAGCGCAGTACCACTTGGAAGTAGTCTCCCCTTACGCTACCCCCTCCGGGACAGGCTGGTATGACGAGGGGGCAACCGCCAAGGCGCAGTTGGCAACTAATGTGACTGCAGGGTCCGAGGGGATAAGATACGTCTTCGTCAGGTGGGAAGGGGACGCATCAGGACAAGGGATACTGTCCGATCCGATAGTCATGGACCGCGCCAAGAGAGCGGCAGCCGCATGGAAGACGCAATACCTTCTTCGAATCTCATCCGAACCAGTTGACGTGTTTCCTTCTTCGAGTTCTTGGCATGACGCGAATTCCCTCGCAGATCTCTCTGCACCCGCAGTCACCAATGGAACTGACTCACGGCATGTATTCTCTCAATGGGTCGGAGACTATTCTGGTACGAACGTCAAAGGATCGCTGCAGATGGACGGACCGAAATCCATCACTGCCACGTACAAGACTCAGTATCTGCTGAGCCTCACATTCACTCCGGCACAGATCGGGCAAACGCTCGGAATGTCGAACAGCACTTGGCACGATGCCGGAAGTACTGTCAGACTGGGGCCGGTTCCCCAGTTGATGCCTATCAGTTCCGTGGAGCGGCTGGCTTGGTTCTCCTGGAAAGTTGATGGGATGAGTCAACAGGGAACAGCCATCGACATCTCTATCGACGGTCCACATCGTGTGGAACTGATCTATCGTACACAGTACTATGTTCGCGTGATGTCACCGTTAGGTGAGACAACTGGTACTGACTGGTACTACAGTGGGGAGAAGGCAAGGTTCGGCGTGACCTATGGTGGATCCGAATTCCCGGCGAAGTACACTCTCTCTGGGTGGCAGCTCAACTCTTCGAATGTGATCAGGACTGTCAGCGCGACTGAGACTGAGATCCTTGTGGATCGTCCGTACGTCATAGAAGCGCAATGGAGCGCCGACTACACCCCAATGTGGGTTCTCATCTTCATAGTAGTGTCATCGGCGGCAGCCATCGTTGCGATCGTGGTGGTCATCATCAAGAGGCCCGGATCATTTGGAAGGCTCTCTTCTCTCTTCAAATCCAATCTCCGGAGACACAAGCTCAGGTCCGCTGACTCCGGTCTGGCAGCGACAGCCGTTGTGGTGTGTGAGAAATGTGGAGGCAAGATTCCGAGTTCGGCCGAGTATTGTCAGTCCTGTGGGGCCGTGCGAACTCGAGGGCTGGCCGCGGGCCGGCCCGACACTGATGCTTCGGACGAGCGCGTGTACGACTATGTTGTGAAAAGGCGCGGCGAGATATCGCTGAGTCGAGCTTCAAAGGATCTCGGGTTGTCCGTGGATGACGTGAAGCGTTCGACAGAGCGGCTCAAAAAGAAGGGGCGCCTAGCGTAGAAGATCCTCTTCAACGTCCCTGCGGTCTTGTGCTGGTGCGTGGTGCAAGTGTCCAGTAGCATTGCGGACAGAGTGCTAGCTGTCCGCAAGGTTTTGTGCATGAGAAGCAGATTGTCCGTCCACATCGAACACAAACGTAGGAGGCTGGAAGCTCAGGATGATAGAAGCAGGATCCTATCGCCATCTGAGTCCTCGGGCTGGGAGTGGGCATGGGCGTGGGTGTGCTGAATTGCGGAGCCCACTGAGCGAGCGGAGTAATGGTCCTCACAATTGGAACAGGTTTTGTTGTGCCTATGGCGAGTGGCATTGACTCTGCAGGTCTTGCGTCATTGAAAGTCGCGCCACATGCGCTACAGAAGACGGCGTCATCAGCGTTCTTGCTTCCGCAGGCCGAACATTGTCGCATCGTCGAAACCTGATGTGATACTGTTTCAGAC
>JBAVVE010000100.1:0-4391 GCA_049697135.1 Bathyarchaeia archaeon
AGGGTCTGGGCAGAGAACTTCGCGAGACGTAGTTCCGGAAGACCAAATCGTTGTCCGTATTCACTTGATACCGGCGTTGAATGTACCCGCGTATCCCATGGCTGGCATAAACGCGAGCGTCACTTCCCTCGTTCGCCGCCTTCTCCTCTAGGGCGTAGCGTGACAGAGATTCCTCATTGTCCGAGCTGAAAAAGCCAGAATGGTGAAGTGAGAGCACCTCATGCGTGTCATGGACCACAGGAATGCCTCGGCTCAGCTTCTTCGCTGCGATCGTCAAATAGTCGGGTGCGTTGTGGCTGTGGATGATATCCGGGCTTGCTTCTTCAATTACCTTTGACACAAAGGAAGCGTGACTTTCTCCTTTCCTTATTGACACGTTGTCAAAGTACTCTTCGCCGTATCCATAGAGTGTCCTTAACTCCTGACCAGTATGAGCCAGCGAGATACAGATCTTGCTGCCCAAGACGTGTTTCAGGGCCTTCGCGTAATTCAGTGTGCGTATGCAAGGCTGAGGCTGCAGAAAAAGTAGGCTAAGCTCACCCTTTCCACTGACTCGACGTATCAAGAGCTGTACCTCCAAAGCCGAACATGAGAGAGACTCGCTTTTGTCGGTGCGATTTGAGACCTCGGGGCGTGAGGAATTCGTTAGGCTCTCTCGCAGCGCAGCGTTTGCGCGATACAAAGCATAGAATAGACTCCAGCGTATAATTCTTCTGCTGCAGAGGAAGCTTCCATTGCGCGTGCTTTTTCTCCGTCCTCAACCTGCGATTAGGAGTCTCAAGTACGTTCTAGCTTTCAATGACGTGAACGCAGGGATCGAACCGTATCACGCGTACACGGCCAAGACGCTTACGCAACTCTACGGCTATGGAGACGAATGCTTCAGGAAGTTTGTGCGGCTGGATTCAAGAAGGCTTGGAAAAGAGCTCGAGCAGTTGCTCGAAGATCTCTCGATAGACCTGATTCACAGTCAAAACGCTCCAGACATCCTAACAAGAGTCGCGACAGAAGTCGCGGATCAGATTCCAATCATCCATGAGAACCAAGATACGATCTCCCTTCGCCGAACACCTTACACTCCAGAAGGTAATCTTGACGAACAGCTCGTCGATGAGAGAATCGCTAACCAGATGTGCGATGCCAGAATCCACGTCAGTCAGGGTCTGCTCGACTACATACGAGCGAAGTACGGTTCGAAGAAAGAGATTGTATTTCACAACTACGTTTCTACGTCCCTGGTGCCGCCTTCCTGCAAGAGAAAACTCTCGGACATTGACGGGAGAATCCACATAGTATACGAAGGAACACTGTCAAGCTTTCCGGGCGACCACTATGATCTAGGAGAGATCTTCAAGGATCTCGCCGGCCACGGATATCATGTTCACATTTACGATTCGCATGGCAATCAAGACTACGCTAGATTAGCTAAAACGCATGATTCAATCCATTATCACGGGCATAAGGACCCAAGGGAACTTCCCTACGAGATAACCCAGTACGACTACGGGTGGGCTGGCTTCAATATCACAGAGAACAGAGACCACCTTGACGTGGCGTTACCGAACAAGCTGTTTGAATATCTGGCCTCGGGACTACCAGTCCTCTCGTTTCCGCACAAAGCGCAGAAAGAATTCCTTGAGGCAAAGAGATTAGGCCTCGTGTTCGAAGACCTCAACGAACTTGATGACAAGATGGAAGAACAGGCCACGGTACAGCAAGTTAGGGGCAATGTGTTGCGGAAAAGATTTGACTTCACAATGGAGTCGAACATTGAGAGAGTTCTGAATCTGTACGGTAGTCTTCTTGAGTCTGGAGGATGTTCAGGCGGGTGAAATCCGATTCAACTTCCTAGACCCTTCTCTGAATCTGCCCAGCCCGATTGAGTGACAGAACTAAGACCTATGAGCCGTGAGAGATTGCCCGGAGAATCGCGGCAAAGAGCACCAAGGTGATAGATCACGCAAGGAAAAATGAGGATCTTATCGCGCTCAGATGTCAGCGAGGAGAATCTCCTAACATTCGTGCGAGATGGATGGCTCCCAATCCCCGAATCCATAATTCCTCCGCGGAGAAAGAACTTTCTATGGGATACTTTGCCGCTCCAACCGTACGATTCGGACCAAGATTACCCCGGGAAACTCCTAGACAATCTGCGATCCGCCATTCGTCGCACTATATGTGAATGGGACGACGTTGAGAACATTGACCGTGTGGGCCTCTGGCTTTCTGGTGGTATCGATAGCAGCACATTGCTCTACTTGACCTGTGAGATACTTGGTCCGGAGAAAGTCCGCGCATACTCGGTAGACTTCGGGGACCAAAATGAGGTTGAAAAAGCGAAGCTAATTGCAGACCGGTGTCACGTGAGGCTCGCGATGAAAGAGATGACGGCCGAGGATAGTATCCGCCTTACTGAAGAGACGGTTCTATATCTGAGGGGGCCGGTGGATACAACGCATGTTGTATTCGCTTCAAAGTTCTGCAGTGAAGACGGAACGGGAAAGATCCTGAGCGCACTAGGACTAGATGAACTTCAAGCCGGGTATCCCGAGCATGTGAATGCGACTAACGATGAGTTTTGTGAAGTTGAAACTAATCTGCTCTGGAAGTGTCAGAGCTCTTGGGCTTGGGCTCAACGAATGGGAAGTAGAAAGCACGTGGATGTGAAGTTTCCTTTTCTGCGCAGAGAACTAATCGCCTGGTGCAGAGGTTTGCCGAGAAAGCACAAGTGTGTGGGTCGAGACACCAAGGTTAGGCTTAGAAAGGAACTCAGCAGAACTCCGATTCCTGAGGAGAATAGAGAGGCCGGAAGAACGGCGGGCACTAAAGGCGGATTCTGCCCGATTCTGGAGAAATGGTTTGAACGTGGACTCAAAGAATGGAGCAACCAGAATTTGCCGCCTAATGGCCTCACTTCTCAAACGAGGTTCAAGATGGATAACGTGATAAAGGGATACCTGTGGCGCAGGTGGCGTGCCGCGACCATAAACACTTTTCGGAGGTTACTCGATGAAGGAAAATTCGATTTTCAAGAGCGGCTGTGAAACCTCGGTGCTCCCGCGCTCTGGGCATCCGCTGGATCTCCACGATGGGTTGGATTGATCTTGGGAATGCGGAAGCGATCGTGGGCATCATCTCGGCAGATATTGGAAGAGCGATCGAGAGGTCAAGGTCAACAAGGTCTTGAGGTCTGTCGCATTTTTCTATCGAGCAAGCGTGGCTTGTCATTCGCATCTGGGTCAGGGTTTCCTTCCAACATAGAGGCCGTAGCCCCAAAATCTTGAATAGTCGCTGAACAGAGACTCCTGGCGGTTTATCCAACTCCTCAACTCGGGGTTCGTCACGTATTCGATGCCTACTTTGACCAACCCGCGGAGACCTATGCTTGTAATGATCGGCCAGGAAACGCTCTGGTACTCGTAGGTTCTTGACTCGATGTCCTGAAGCCCTGAATCGACCAAGAGTTTCGTCCATTCATCGTATTGAAGGGGATGCACTCCTTGCAGATCCTTGAAAGTCCTTTCGATAATTTCTCTTGAGGGCTTGCTCCTCCAGCTTAGCTCATTCAAACCTATGTGTCCTCCCTGCTTTGTTACTCTCACATACTCTGTCATTGCCGTTTTCTTGTCGAGAAAGACGGTCGTTCCTTCTGAGATGACAGCATCGAAGCTTTCATCCTCGAAGCCAATACGCTCCGCATCACCTACTTCGAAGCACACCAGTTCCTCTACACGCTGCTTTTGCGCCTTCTTCTTCGCGCCCTTAACCATGGTTTCAGAGAGGTCGATGCCCACAACCTTACAGCTATGCTTGTGCGCTAGGTAGCAGGCTGTCCTACCATATCCACAGCCAACACTCAGGACGCTCTTACCTTCTGAGACTCGACACATCTGCGCTAGATCGTCGGTCCTCTTCATGCCGCCAGGGTGAAGCATGTCCACCCCAACAGTAGCCATGTACTCGTCGACCGTGAGTTCCCCGCCCATTCACCGACCACCTTGCCACCGGAAAGGCAATGGTTGCCAGACTAAAGGTATGCAGAACCCTATTTCTGTAGGAGTCGCGCAAGAGTAGTCAGGCAAACGAAGAATTGGCTTCCAATCACAGCCCAGATCCAACCGAACGCGTTTCAGTGCCTTGGCCGAAGCAGCAATAAGCAATAACGATTCTTGCGAAGGTGCCACAATCGGTGTGGCGAACGACATTACGTGACTTTGTGCCTTCTTAGATAGTTGTAGCGTGGGTAGTCCACATCATCAGCTTGATACAGTGCAGAGAAGATACAGTGCAGATAACGTGATTTCATGTCGCTCGCCTGGTTGAATCTCGTCTCACTTCATGTCAGCGCGTTCCTCTTTGTATACCTCTATGTTCTCAGCGCGATGCCGGTG
>JBAVVE010000101.1:0-2599 GCA_049697135.1 Bathyarchaeia archaeon
GTTATCGACAGCCTCGAAAAGGGGTCTAGCACAGCAATCCAGAGAACTCTTTTCGACGGTCAGCCTGATCGCCTAAAGATGAATCGGCGAGTTCACGATCTTAAAATTGACCTAACACATGAACACGGATACATCAGCTGCATTGCTTCTCTTATCCCAAAAGACACAAAGCCTTGTCCTCAGCTCAGGCGACTGCGCTTCAAGACACAGCGAGCAATCACTTTCGTTTGGGTCTAACCACGTTCAGACCCGTAGCTTTCCACTCGATGGCACATCATGAAAGCAGAACAAGCCGATTTGTTCTCTGTGAGTCTTGGTACAAAGTCCAGCCTTCCGTTGGATTCACGCAGGTGCAGACATTGTATTGCGTATCCTGAGATGCCAAGACTACCTGTGAGACCGCGAAACATCCTCCCAGAACAACTACCATCAGGAAGACTAGCGAGATCCTCATCTGCTTATCCAGTTCCTAATCCTCATACGCCACCGAAAGGGTTTTCCTGCATGATTCCCGGCACTCATAGGTGGTGAGCCGAGCAAGCAAGGACACACGACCACACTTTGCATGTAGCGCAGGACTTCTGGCGGTGAATCTCGTGCGAGGTTCGGCTCGGTTTCAAATGGCTACAGCCGGGGCACGCTATCGAGTTCCCGATGAGGACTGTCGGCATCAGAGTGACGTTCTATGATATACAGGCAGATAGGACGTATGCAAACGACACAACGGCGACTGTGTGGGTGACTTACAGCACCATTACACTACCGTCAAGCTCGTCCCTCACGACACAAGGCCCCGTACTTTCGGTCGGTTAGCCCAATTGGAGTCCAGCGCGCCTTCTATCTGTGGAGTTTTCTTCTTCCCTCGTCGGTTATGATCCATTGGTTCTGCCTGCCGACCCGCTTGCCATTGACCAGCCTTTGGGCTAAGAGCTTGTAGAGGTGGACCTGTGCAGTGTTCCATGAAACCCGAAGGTCCTTGGCTACCATCTCAGTTGTGACTGGCCAGTCTTGCTTGATCAGGTACGTCAGGATCCTTTGATCGGTTTGGTCCACGAGCACGTTCCTCTCCCTGTCGACGAACGGATGACGACTACGACATGGGTTAAATATGTATCATAGGCTATGTTAAAACATATGATTGATCATACCCATCAAGGAGGATGTGAGAATCTGTTGACAAAATACTCCCTTGGTTTCCTATTACTGACTAGCCTCATTTTGATGTCGAGTTGTTTGGCAGTATCCAATGTGAAAGCCTCCAACGGCGGCGAACTGATTTGGGCGCAAACAGAGAACCCGGGAACATATGATCACGATATCCCGTACGGAGTTGCTGTTGATGGCTCCGGTTTGTATGTGGTCGGCTATGATACGTCAGCACCACCAAACTACCATGAAGAATGGAGAGTTGAGAAAAGGAGTCCCACCGATGGGTCAATCGTATGGGTGAAGATAGATGATTCAGTCTACCAAGAGAATCGAGCTCGCGGAGTTGCCGTCGATACTACTGGGGTATACATTGTTGGCCATCGGGGCCTAGAATCCGAAGCGATGCGCGGTCTCCGCTACTGGAAGATCGAGAAACGAAGCCTCACCGATGGTTCGTTAAAGTGGACTCAAACAGGTAACTCTGACGGCCATGAATGGACGGGGTATCGTGGCGTCGCGGTTGACAGCTCCGGGGTGTACGTTGTAGGGTCGAATCTTGTATTTGGTTGTGTCGAGTGGAGGATTGAGAAGCGAAGTCTTGTCGATGGCTCGATCATTTGGAGTACAACATCGTCTCCTTCGTCCCCCAATTGCAGCAGAGAGCCATGGGGGATTGCTGTCGACGGATCCGGCGTGTATGTGGCCGGCACTGATGATGCTCAGGGGCCAGGTGATTCGGAGTGGAGGATTGAGAAGCGGAGGCTCGTTGATGGCTCATTGATATGGACTCAAGTAGAAAACCCCAGTAGCATGACGGACGAGATCCGCGGGATTGCTGTTCGCGATTCAGGCTTGTATGTGGTTGGCGCAGAGCGGGAGTCTCGCGGACAGAGAATTGAGAAGAGAAATGCGACTGACGGATCGCTAATCTGGACGAGAACCGTGAATCTGGGCATAGGAGACTCTGTCGCATCGGCGGTGGCAGTTGATGCCTATGCAGTATACACGGCCGGCTACGACCAGCTTGACTCTCCGCGGTGCTATGAGTGGATCCTTGAGGCGAGGAGTCCTGCCGATGGCTCGTTGATCTGGACTCAGACAGAGATCCCTAGTGGTATCCCCCTCGCAGACCGAGCTTATGGTGTTGCTGTTGATGCCACCGGCGTGTACTTTGTTGGGGATGAACACATCCCGAACTTTCCCGGCCTCGTCGACTGGGAATGGAGGATCGAGAAGAGAGGATTAGGTATCACCACGACAACCTCGACATCAACCTCCGTCAGCACGCTCACATCGACAGGAACCACGTCCGCTACCCAAACACAGACATCAATCACGAGTGCTGCGACATCTACGGTGTCAACTGCCACGACAACAATGTCGGTAATTCGTGGTACGATCTACTGGTACGATGTGTATGGTAATCTCTGCCCGGTGGCGTGGGCGCAGG
>JBAVVE010000102.1:0-1845 GCA_049697135.1 Bathyarchaeia archaeon
TTACAGCATAGTCCGCCTTGGAGTACTGGCGCTTTGCGGAAAATATTCCGACCGGAATCCCAATGGCAATTGCCAGAAGGAGTGAGACTACCTGAAGTTCGAGTGTAGTGAACGCCCAAGCCCCAATCTGATCTCCCACAGATCTTCCGGTAACGGAAGTTCCCAGGTTGCCATGGAGGAGCTCCCACAGCCAGTTCAAGTAACGCATGTGAACTGGCTGGTCAAGATGGTAGTATTCCCGCAACGCCTGCAGGACTGCGGGGCTCGGGTTCTTCAAACCTATTCTGATAAGCGCAATCGGATCACCCGCAGCGTTGCCGACCGCAAAAGTGAGGATTGAAACTCCAAGGAAGACCGGAATCATGAACAGAAGACGCCTGATCAGATACCTAGCATAGCTAGCCATCTTGTCTCCCGTCTCTCTAGTGACGCCCCGGCTCTTCTATATTTTAGTTCCGGCTCAGGCGCCGAGCACTCTTCCATAGTCCCACGTAGAAAGCTGCTCGGGTCAGCTCGACTTCGTCTCCGCAGCCGGCTTTGTGGTAAGGCATAAATAAGTTGAGGCTGAGGTAGCCTTCGTGAAAAAACATGTCTAGCAAATCAGATATGCTTAGAGGAATCGTACTTGGTACACTGATATTCCTAACACTCTCAACATGCTCAGTATTCCTCGTCAGCACCGTAGCAGCGCAGCAGGCACCACTGTTCTCCGTCACAATGATTGCCTCCACTGGCAATCCCGTGCGACGACAGTACGCGACCATCATCGCCAGCGGAATGCAGTCGGTTGGCATCAACGCGAGAGTCTTCTACCTCAACTTCGACCAGCTCGTAAACCGCATGTTCTTCGCGGGTGCAGATCAGGGAGCTGTCTTTGACAAGGGCGGATACGATATCGGCTTCATCGGATGGGGATTCACAAGCCCTGTACCCGACTTCAGAAGCAACTTCGACGGTAGACCCGCGTATCTGGCACCCACTGGAAACAACTACGCACTCTACGAAAACCCAGAGATGAACGCACTCTTTGATGAACTCTACAAGTCGGTGGATGTGGATAAGCAGGTTCAAATGACCTGGAAGATGCAGGAGATCCTCTTCCATGATGCACCGTACAACTACGTCTATGCTCCAATCTACGTCGTTCCACGTGATGCCAAATGGAGCGCGTGGGGCGACAAGAATCTATACAACGCCGTTACATTCCCCGACGTGGAACACTGGGCGGGCGGTACTGAGCTAACCTTCGCGGAAGTCAGCAATGTCTTTCCAGGCAACACCTTGAACCCGATCCAGACATCGAGCTCCAACAGCTTCTATGCACTCTACGTCTACGGAGCCGTCTCTTTCGCGATGGCTGGCCTCCAGTACGTTGATGCCAGGGACAACTCCTTCAAACTCGGAATCGCCACAGACATCCAGAGCAGCCCCGACGGGTTGACATGGACCATCAAGATGAGGCAGGGTGTACCCTTCCACAGCGGCGTAGAGATGACAGCTGACGACGCACTGTTCACGCAGTCGGCGACCCTTGACCCCAAGGCCGCATCAGTCGGTTTGGGAAGTGCTATTCAGTACCTAGGTAACGTGGTGGACTTCACCTATCTGGACGGCACGAAGGAGCAACGCGACAACAGAGCTACACCAGATGAGGCCATCAGGCAAGGAGAATGGCGTGCACTCGATAGGTACACGTTCCAATTCACGATGCCAGAGATATACGCCTTCACGCGACAGACATACGCTGCGTTCTCCGTCCTACCCAAGCACATACTCGAGCAATTCTCTTCTGACACTTGGGACTCGCTACCCTTCAGCACCGCAGAGAAGCCTGTCACATACACG
>JBAVVE010000103.1:0-2808 GCA_049697135.1 Bathyarchaeia archaeon
CCACAGCCCTATACGCTACCAAGGTCCGCGGAATTGTGTTCCTCTACGTTACGGCGGCCATCAAGCCCAATGGCGGTTCTGCCCCTCTAATTGGCTTTTCGTAGCCATGTCGAGTGATGCTCTCTGATTAGAGACGACCATGGGGTACTTGTGCCGAGCCCTCAGCCTTGTCGCCTCAGCAAAGTTGTTCGATCAAGCATGTTGTTCTTTGCATGACTTTGACCTGATAATGCGGGAGTTGACGTAACTCTTTTAAGGATTTGAGCCGCCCCCTCGGGTTCACGCTTCACATTGCATGTGCTCGGGAGGTGAACAGTGCTTGGCAGAAAAACAAAGCAGCGGCAGTTCCTCGCCGGTTCGTCTCAGCGGCGTACCCTCGAACACCGTCCTGATCGGCAAGAAGCCACTCATGGCCTACGCAACGGCGATAGTAATGCAGGCCAATACGGGCGGCGGAGACATTTCAGTGAAGGCTCGCGGAAGAGCCATCTCCAAGGCGGTGGATGTTGTCGAAGTCTGCAGGAGACGCTTCTTCGAAGGTAAGCTAGCCATCAGTGACATCCAGATCGGCACCGAAGTGCTTGGTGACGAGGGACAAACAAGAAACGTTTCGACAATCGAGATCAAACTAAAGAAACGCGACTAGAACGTGAAATGATCGATTGTTGAAGGAAGACTCCACAACCTTTTTTCTCTGTTCCTTTTCTCTGTAAGCGTGCTGATCTTGCAGACTCCGTGGTTCATTGTGGTGTAGCTGAAATGCCAACTGATGCCCCGATAAGATGCGGAGTCCACGTGTCGATAGCGGGGTCGATCGATCAAGCTGTGGACCGGGCAAAGGAGAAAAACTGTGACACCTTCCAGATATTCACTCGCAACCCGCGCGGCTGGAAGCTCAAGAGGCTCTCAAGTCATGACGTGGCGGGATTCCGACAGAAGCTCAGGAACTCGGCAATTGACCCGGCGATTGCGCACATGCCATATCTGCCCAACCTCTCGTGCCCCAAGAAAGGACTATACAAGAAGTCGGTTAGGACACTGACACTGGAGCTTCAGAGGTGCAACCTGCTCGATATTCCATATCTTGTGACCCACCTTGGGAGCCACCTTGGGAAAGGCAGAGAGGTGGGCCTCGAACAACTCATCCAAGCAGTAGACACCGCGCTCGAGACTTCCAAAACGAGAACAATGCTGTTGCTCGAGAACACTGCAGGAACAAGGAACAGCATGGGATCATCATTCGAAGACATACGAGAAATCCTGGGTCACGTGTCGCAGAGGAATCGTGCAGCAGTCTGTTTTGATACGGCTCATGCCTTTGCCGCTGGGTATGACCTCAGGAACACGGAATCTGTTCAGAGGACAGTTGACGAACTTGGACGGATAGTCGGACTGGATCTGGTCAAGGTGATTCACGCAAACGATTCGAAAGGTGATCTCGGGTCAGGGATCGACAGACATGAGCACATAGGGATGGGATACATCGGTGAGCAGGGTTTCAGGGCCATACTTCACAACGACAGTCTTCGCAAGCTACCTTTGATACTGGAGACTCCGATCGACAGACGTGGAACAGACATGACGAACCTTAGAAGACTCCGCGAACTATCCTCCTAAGCCATGGCGAAACACATTTCAGAATGACAACATGTCCTGTGGTCTCCACGCAAGGAGCTACTCCATGATATTCGAGCAGATACCGCTGGGGCCGATGCAGAACTTCGCATACTTGATTGGCGACGAGAAGACTGGTCAGGCCGCCGTAGTCGATCCAGCATGGGATGTCAGCAAGATTGAAGACACCGTCAAGAGACACAATCTGCGTGTCATTTTCATCATTGACACGCACAACCATCACGATCACACCTCCGGAAACGATGAACTGGCAGAGACAACTGGGGCGAAGGTAGTCGCCCACGACGCTTCGAAACTGAAGAAGGACATCAGCGTCAAGGATGGGGATGTGCTTCAAGTCGGCTCTCTGGAGGTCAGATTCATTCACACACCCGGGCACTCTCCAGATTCTATATCTGTCTTGGTCGGGAACAAGCTGGTGTCCGGAGACACCCTCTTCGTCGGAGAGTGTGGGAGGACTGACCTGCCAGGAGGGAGCTCAGAACAGCTCTATGACAGCTTATTCAACAAACTGGCGAAACTTCCTGATGAAATAGAAGTGTACCCTGGACACGATTATGGAGCAAAACCTCACTCGACGATCGCGTACGAGAAAGCACACAACTATGTCCTCAAACCCCGCACCGTAAGAGAGTTCGTTCAATTCATGAAGGAACCGTGAAGGTCAGCCAATGGTTTCCAAGGCTCCTCAGATCGGGGAATTCGTCGCGGGATTCCTAGTCGCAAGGCAAGAAAGCTCGATCGCGTACGAGCCTCGCGAGGATACCTTCCTCATGCTGGAAGCCTTTGCAGACCTGCGTCTTCAGGGACTAAGAGTCCTCGACGTCGGAACTGGATCCGGAATTCTTGCAGCTTATTGCGCCAGCAGAGGAGCAGATGTGACTGCTTCTGACATAGACGCCGGGGCCATCGAGGAATTGAAGTCAGTGGCTGGCCGCCTGGGAATCACTCTCGAAATGATCTCTTGTGATCTCTTCTCGAGGATCGATGGTCGCTTCGACATCATTGTGTTCAATCCGCCCTATCTTCCATCGCCCAAGTTCGACGACCGAACTGTGGATGGTGGAAAGCACGGGACAGTCATCATCAATAGATTCCTGGATCAACTAGGCCAACATCTAGCCGAGAATGGATTCGGACTCCTATTGATCAGCTCGCTGAACCACACGGAGC
>JBAVVE010000104.1:0-3136 GCA_049697135.1 Bathyarchaeia archaeon
GAGATACCTCGGGGCAGGACTGTTGGTTGTCTAAGAATGCAAGGGCGAAGGATCGGGTGCGCACCCAATCTGAGATTGGAGACGCCCCCTCGCACTCACCACTCTTCAGTAGTAACTCTGTAGCCACAGAGCTTGGCGCCGGGAGAGGGCATCCTCATTCAGATCCTGTCCACCTAGCATTGCTGGAAGAGCATCCTTGTTTCTGAAGAGTCTCGCCTGAAGAATATCAAAAGCAGACACGACGGCAAGGCAAGGCATATGAGCGACGAGGAAAACGAGCAGTCAGTGTGCGCATCGTTGGATGAAGTGGCGAACGGAACTCATATGAAGTACTGTTCGAACTGCGGCAAGAAAATCAAGAAACCCATTCTATCCAAAGGGTACGTTTTCTGCTCAGACAAATGCCGAGAATCATTCACGGCCCACCGATAAGGCTCAAGCCACTATCCTCTATGTTGTCCAGGGCGCAACAAAGTTCTTCTGCTGTAGGCTCGATCGATTCCATGGGATTTGGGTTTGACTAGACCTAAATGGCAGAAGACCCGGAAGAGAATGGCAAGCAGGATGGGCCAGAAGAGCGGCAGGGTGAGGTAGGCAAGCTCAAGCAGTCGGCTAGATCCGGTCCTCGTACTTCGACTTTCTCAGAGGCACAAGGCAATATGGACAACTGGGTTGATACTCAACGAACACCGAGCGACACTTCGGACAGTACCAACCCATCACAGCCACGTTCTTTGCATACGCATCTCGAGGGTGCAGAAGTATGGAAAAGCTGCGCAGTCGTTGAAGCGTTGAGGAGCAACTGCAGCCCTGCACAAGAGTGGAAGTCTCCTCATCTGGTACCCAGGATCACGTAGGCAAGGTCCTTGGCTAGAAGTGCTACGTTCCGTCAAGGATGCTTGGTTTATCAGGCGGGCAGCCTATTCCACTAACGGTATTGATTGGATTGTCTGAAGGAACAACGCCGATTTACATTCTCCGGGAAGGATCGACACGAAACAGGGGCCACGATGCCCAACGAAACAACATCATGGCGGCAAGAACCGTTGCCGAAATTATTCGAACGACGCTTGGTCCGCTTGGAATGAGTAAGATGCTTGTGGCCGGCGTGGGTGATATTGTCATCACTAGCGACGGTGCCACGATCATGAAAGAATTCGACATTCAGCATCCGGCTGCAAAGATGCTCGTGGAGGTCGCAAAAAGCCAAGACAACGAGGTCGGTGATGGCACAACCACGGCGGTTGTGCTGGCGGGTGAGCTTCTCTCGAAAGCTGAAGAACTTATGGATCAGGATGTTCACCCAACGATCATCATAGATGGTTACAAGAAAGCTTCGGCTGAAGCTCTCCAGATTCTGGCTTCCCTAGCTATCACAGTAGACTCGGCCGACATCAAGACCTTGCGTCAGATAGCAAGCACGTCAATGGGAACCAAAGCAGTAGCAACCAGCAAGGACTTCCTTGCCACACTCGCCACTTCGGCCATAACACAGGTAATGGACAACTCGAGCGGAAAGACCAAGGCAGATATCGAGAGGATAAAGGTCCTGAAAAAGCACGGCGAAGGAATAGAGCAAACAGAGTTGATCAAAGGGATCGTCCTCGACAAGGAGATTGCTCACCCAGGGATGCCCAAGCGAGTAGAAAAAGCCAGAATCGCCCTTCTCAATGCTAAGCTCGAGATTGAGAAGACAGAGTTTGACGCAAAGATCACCATCGAGAGCCCAGACCAGATGAAAATGTTTCTGGATGAGGAGGAAACCATGATGAGGCAGATGGTGGAGAAGATCGCCGAGTCAAAGGCCAACGTAGTGCTATCCGAGAAAGGCATTGACGACGTGGTTCTGCATTATCTTGCAAGGCGAGGAATCCTCGCCGTGAAGAATGTTAGCAGCGGCGACATGGAAAAACTTGGAAGAGCAACCGGTGGGAAAATCGTGGCGAGCCTAAAGGATCTAAGCGCTGAATCCTTAGGCGAAGCCAAACTAGTGGAGGAGGTCAAGATCGGTGACGACAAGCTACTCTACATTAGAGAGTGCAAAGACCCGAAAGCAGTAACTATTGTGATACGAGGCGGTTCCGAACACGTTATCGAGGAAGCTGAACGATCCCTTCACGACGGCCTTTGCGTAGTCCGAAATGTCGTTGAGGACGGCAAGATCGTTGCAGGCGGAGGCTCTATTGAGGCAGAACTAGCAAAACAGCTCCGCGACTTCGCGGTCAAAGTTGGAGGAAGAGAGCAGTTGGCTGTACAATGCTACGCAGAAGCTGTCGAATCAATAGCAATGACGCTCGCACAGAATGCAGGACTCGACCCTATCGACATCATGGTTGAACTTAGAATGAAGCACCAAGAGAGCGCAAACAAATGGTTTGGAGTCAGCGTGCGCGATGGAAAGGTGGCTGACATGCTCAACGAAAGAGTGGTTGAACCTCTTCGCGTTAAGCAGCAAGCCATCAAATCATCAACTGAGGTAGCATGCATGATTCTCCGTATCGACGATGTGGTTTCGTCTAAAGGAGGAAAGGGACCCGCTGGGGGCCCGCCGGGGGGAGGTATGCCTCCCGGAATGGGCATGATGTGATGAGATAGGAACGCAGCGAGAGCTGAACATATCACCAGTTTCGGATTCAGCCAATCCTTGTTTCTTGCTCTACTCGGTTGCTTGAGGCTGGACCCAAGGTGCGAATAGGAAGCGCTGAGGATGCGGAAAGTGTGGTGAGGAAGTACTTCCTCGGCACCAGGACTTTCCACGGGAAGATTGTTTCTATGTCCGCCGAGGAAAAGACTGAGGGTCCGGACGAAAAAGGTACGTGGAAGGTCAAAGGAACTTACCTTACAGAGGCAGGCGTCACAGCACAATTTGCAGCTACTGTCTCGTCACGCGGCGAAGTACTGATAACCAGTTCAAGTTCAGCCAAACCGAAAACACACCCAGACAGAAGTAGCGTGACACACAGATTAGGCAGCGCAGATTACGCTGCAAGAAGGCGCCGGAGGAAGAAACAACGCCCTGGGAAGCGCACGAAATCACGCAGAAACACTACCTGATTCAGACACGACCGGCTGACGCCGAAGACATCCACCTTGGGCTACTATAGCCTTCGCTCCTTCAACAACCTTTCAAGAAGCA
>JBAVVE010000105.1:0-3638 GCA_049697135.1 Bathyarchaeia archaeon
TCAGAGGACCGTTCTAACCATTCGAGTAGTCAAGGAGACTCTTGGCGGCTGAGGGCTTGTCTCCAATTCCGGCTGCTGGCTGATCTTTTGAGGTGGGCCTCAGCTCTTCCAGAATCACGATCGCCTCGCCGAGCGGCAAGCCCATCAGCAACGCCATCTCTTTTGCGGAGATCCGGGGTTTCTCGGGAAGGATGGATCGTTCCACGTAGCGTTTGTGGAACTTGTACATGGGAAGCGCGCGGGCGGTCTCGGTGAGAATCTCCCAAAGAGCCGTTGCGTCATAGCTAGACTGAGTTGACATTCGAGAGTCGCATCGTATCAAACAGAAGCGACTGTTTAAAGTTTCAACGATGAAGCGTGAGATAGCGGTTCAAGTCTGAACGCCCTATGTCAGGATGCCATACAAAGCGACTGGTAACTCGCATGAGTAACAATGGGTGTCAGCCACCCTACCCAGCTGAGGATGATGACCTTGTGGCGCACCAAGAAACCACGACGACGAAAAGCGCCTCTCCCATGAGAGGTTCAAATTTGGGCGCCCGCACCATGAGACCACACACACAAAATAGCGGAACGACGACGAACGAACGGGTCAGTGGAGGAATCCCCTATCAACCCCTCTTTCCTCCCCAAACCTAAGCGCAAGTACAGAAGTCTGCACAGAAAGATGACCGGCGGCACCGAGTTCGGAGTGAAACAGGACATCATTTGAAAGTGGAACAAATCAGACAGCGATTCAAATCCTGATCCACAGCCACGCACCGTCAATACAGGCGAAGCAATCGTTTGAGTACACTTTGAAGTGCGGAAAGCCGTATACTGGAGCATAGTATTCTGGGCACATGCAGAAGGTCCCGTGCTGACAGAATGTCGCGGGTCCGCAAATCCCGATCATGCCCCGGCTCGCCATGACGAAACCGACAGCGCTAGCAACGACTATGCAGACTAGGACAGCGCCAACAACCGCAAGCCTACGGTCCCTCATTCTGCGTCACTCCCTAAAGGTTGCTGGGATTGAGGAAAAAACGTGTCCAAGTGGAGGGTTGCTTCTGTGCTTGCCTATCTGCTATCACCAAAGGGCTGTCTGCTTGATACGATATGATATAGACTGCCGCGCTTCCAGTCAGGCTGACTTTGACGTCGACTATCTTGGCCCCCTTCTCCTGAAGTTCCTTCATCGCTTCATTGAGTCTCTCAGTATCTCTCTTCTCGTCGAAACGCTGACGTGCGCTGTAGAAAGAGAGCATTTGGACAAAAGTCGGCATCGTCTATCCTGGTTCGCAGGATAAGTCACATCCACATAGGCTTTTCTTTCGACGGGCAACGAACGACTCTATTCAAACCCTCATGGGAGGAGTGATTTTGTGTGTGGGTCGGCTGGTGCGCACACATATTGACTCCCGATGCTAATGGGCCTATTTTGGCGGACGCAATGACAGGACATACTTGAAGGCGAAATACAGGCTTCTCAGCCTCTGACAGAGGCCGAACTTTGTACGTCCAATCCTTTCGTGATAGCGCACTGGCACTTCCTTGAGCGCAAGCCCGTATGATTTCGCCTTGGAGAAAACCTCCAGTTCAATCTCAAATCGTGTAGAGCAAAGACGCGAAAATAGGATCGCAATCGCGTTTCGATCGAACGCCCTATAGCCTGACTGAAGATCGGTGAAGTGTCCTCCATACCTCAGCGAGAGCATACGGGAAACGACTCGATTCGATGCAAGCGTTATGGGATCCATAGAAGCGGGACCTCGTCTTCCCTTAATCCTGGATCCAATTGCAATATCCGCCTCGCCAGCCTGCAATGGACCGATCAATTCAGGAATGTCGTCGGGGTCATGCTGTCCGTCAGCATCGAGCGCAACAAGAATGTCGACATTGTTGTCTTTCGCCCAGCCAAGGCCGTCCCTGATAGCAACGCCCTTTCCGAGGTTCTTGCTGTGGACGATCACAAGTGCTCCAAGTCTTCTCGCAATAAGGCCGGTTTGATCCTTGCTGCCATCGTCGACCACGACTATTTCATCCACGTGTGGGAGGGTGCCTAGGAGGACTCTCTCGATTGTCTTCTCTTCGTTGTAGGCCGGAATGCAAGCGCCCACTTTCACTCTGTTCTCATTCATCATTTCCTGACCGGCTGCACCGGAGGTGAAACGTCTTTCCCCAAGACGGAAACGTTGAGATGACTCTTTCGATTGGGTTGGGCTGGTGCACACGTAAATCATAAGGCCACCACAGCGCCTTATTTTGGCCCCGGCTCAAGCCGCAAGAAAGGCTTCTACATGTACAAGAGCCACCAGAGAGCCTCATAGGTCTCAGGTTTGAATCGTCGTCGTTTGATTTTGTGTATGTGCGCACCAAGGCAGGTCATTTGGTGCGGGCATTCGAATTTGAACCCTCGTAGAAGAGGCGTATTTTCGTCGTCGTCGCGCACCAGCCTACCCACTCACACACACAAGAAACGACGGACGACGCGTTAGGGAGAGGAATCCCGCAAGCCTGAGATATACGGAATCCGATGAAATCCTCATATGGATAGGGTGATCCATTTCGCTTTGGAGGGGTAGGCTATGAGGACATATGACGTTCCGCTTCAAAGCATCAAGCCTGGCCTGCAGACTCAGCAACTCCTGAATCGGTATGACTCTGACAAGGTCAATGAGATGGCGAAGAAGCTTGACGAGGATGGTCAGAAGGAACCTATCGTTCTCGACCCCACGCTCACACAAATCCGAGATGGCTTAGCTAGGTATCTGGCGGCAAAACAACTTGGATGGAAAACGATCAAAGCAACAGTCATGACAGACGGAGAGTGGAAGAAGAAGTAGGGTCTTCCCTAGTAACGTCAGGAGTAGTTTCAGCGTAGTCTGACCGGGTTGCTGTTGGTCGCCTTCCCGGGTCACGGTCAGCAGTAGCCTTGCTGTTGTTGTCAGCTTGTTAGGGGATGTACACTTGTCCACGTGTGCGTAGGGGCCTTAAAGAGCAAGGCAACCCAACATGTAACGATCTTGTTGAAAGGCCTGCCAAGAGGCATGGTGCACTGCGGTCGAGGGAGACCACGTGGCCAACGGCAATCCATGGCAGAAATGAGTCGTGTCTGGTATTTGATCTGGCTCTCAAAGAAATACGGACTCGACACACACAAATTTCTCATGTGTTTTCCACACGCGTGGACTCATGAAAAATCGTCGCACGATGACATATCGATCCAACTCCGCCAGAAGACAAAGGACAACTGTGTCTTTCTCGTAACGCAAGATCAAAAGGTGATCGCGCAGCTACACCTCAGCCAGAACCTGTTGAAGTATCTACCGGAAGTGGACCCCGCAAGTTTCCCATTCATCGAATTCACTCCAGCTAGCAGAATGGAAACATTGGAAACGAGCGACCTGCAAATCAAAGACATAGATGCCAAGGTCAGACGGGTCAATGTGAAAGCAAAGATCGTTGGGAAATCAATCCCGAGGTACGTCTTCTCAAGGTTCGGCGATGCTCTCACTCTTTCGACTGCAACAATCTCTGATGGCACCGGGTCCATGAGGATGGCACTCTGGAACGCCGAAATAGACAGAGTCTCGATCGGAGACACAGTTCAGATCAATAATGGACGGGTAAGAACCTTCAGGGGCGAACTGCAAGTT
>JBAVVE010000106.1:0-5580 GCA_049697135.1 Bathyarchaeia archaeon
AGCAGCATTCCTCGCCGGCCTAGCTGTCGGAGTATGGGATGACCTAAGCGAACTCAAACGCGTAAGGAAGGTAAACAGGATCTTCAGACCGAGAATGTCTGCCAAGGCACGCGAGCAGATACGCGCAGGATGGAAACGGGCAGTTCAGAGATCACTTAACTGGGAGACGCCTAGCTGACTATCGGGACCTTCTGGACCTCTTTCGCCGAGCAGGAACTCTCTTCCGTGTCCTAACTGTAGGTTTCGACGGCTTCTTTTCGTATACGTGACGTATGGCAATCTCGTTCTTGTATGCTGCAACTTGCACGGAGATCTCGTGATTACTCCAACGTAGGAGCTTGCCCATTGTCTTCGCGACTTTCATGCAGCAGTCTAGACCCTCGCATCTTCTCCACGCGATCAGGCTTCTTCGAATCATGAAGTCGCTCAGAGTGAGCGCGGATTCCTTTTCGACGGCGTGAACAACCTCAGCCATGATGTCCGGATTTGTCCTGCATATTCGCTCTCGTAAGCGCTTGTCCTTCTTCACATAGCCGAGGACTTCTTTGTATCGGGAACCGTAGAGCGAGACCAAATGGTTGAGCACTTCCTCGGTGATTCCGTGTTCTTTGGCGATCGACTTTGCCTGGGTCTTGGCTCGTTCGAGTTCAGTCAAGTCGGCTCCGGGGAGGATTTCTTTGGCAGTTGTGCAAAGGGCACCAGATCCCAGTTTGTCACAGACGGCATCTACCACGTCTTGTGAGATGCCTCGGTAGGCTGTCAGTTTGCCACCGATCACGGAGATGAGCCCTTTGAGGTCTTCCTTCTTTTCGTGATCGTAGATTATGTGGCGGCGGGTGACGGATGACTCCTTGAGACCTTCGATTCGAAGGAGTGAGCGCACGCCAGCGATTGTGTAGAAGATACGATTCCACTGTGTTCTTGGGAATGCCTTCTGAACCTCGGTTCGCAGGTATTCGACGTCGTCCACTTCAGCTTTCACGGCGCCCATGTCTTGTTCATAGTCAGTGTCGGTTGTCCCTACGAGCGTGAATCCGATCCAAGGCATCACGAAGTATGCTCGTCCGTCAGATGCGAAGAGGGCTACGGCATCGCTTGTCACTTTAGGGGTCACGAGGTGGATTCCCTTCGTTGTCCGGGCTAGTGGGCGTTCCTTTGGCCTCACTTCCTGTACAACCTCGTCAAGCCACGGGCCCCCAACATTGACAACCAGTCTGGATCGGAACTCGGTTGTCTTGCCTGAGAGCGTGTCCCTGACTTTCACGCCAGAGACCAAACCCTTCTCCTTCATGAGCCCGACAACGTTCGCATGATTCAACAGCAACGCGCCGCGGTTTCTTGCGGAGAGCACGTTCTCCATGCAGAGACGTTCTGTGAGCGCGATCTGGGAATCATAGTAGACATATGCGCCCTTCAGGTCGTTCTCTGCGAGCGCGGGTTCCGCCTTGATCACTTCCGTTTTGTTGAGGTATCCGTGATTTGGAAGTGACTTATCGTAAGAGAGGAGATCGTATAGAATCATACCAATCTTGAGTTTCATCCTATGAAGGAAACCCCCGTAGAGTGGGATGAGGAATTTCAGAGGATGAACAAGATGCGGCGCAAGTCTGAGGAGGATTTCCCGTTCTCTGAGTCCTTCTCTGACAAGACCGAGATCATAGTTGGCTAGATACCGTAGGCCGCCATGGATCATTCTGCTTGAGCGGCCGCTTGTCCCGTAGCAGAAATCCTCTTTCTCAAACAGGACTGCTTTGAAACCCCTCATCGCGGCGTCTCGGGCGACGCCAGTTCCTATCATTCCTCCTCCAATAACGGTGACATCAAACTCTTCCTGCGCGAGTTTGGCGAAGTCCCTACGAGTAGACAAAACTATTCGAGTAGAATGCTAGACCTCGCTTGCTTATACGTTCGAGCCACACTCAATATGCGTAGATGAGCCTTGTCGAGCACAAGTTGGAGTCATTATGAAGGCCACTTCGAAGGCGTCCGTGACATACAGATATTCTATCAAGCATGGACGCCCCCCGGGAAACCGAAAGCGACACTTGTGTTGGCTCACGGAATCGGCGAACACGGTGGCCGATACGGGCATGTGGCTGACTACTTGGCACGGAGTGGCTTTGCGTTATGGGCTTGTGATCTTCGTGGACACGGCAAGTCCGGCGGTAAGCGGGCGCACGTCGTCAGCTTCGAAGACTACCACGCTGATATCGGTCAGATGATTCGCATCGCGAAAGAACACAACCCTACCCTCAAGACGTTCCTGATCGGACACAGTCTCGGAGGACTCATCGTCCTCAACTACGCGGAAAAGCATGCTGGCGAACTTGCCGGTGTTGTCGCGAGTGGACCCGCGCTTGCAGAGAAGATGAGGATTCCAGCCGCGAAAGCTTTCCTCGGCAAGATGCTGTCGGGCATCATGCCAACCTTCACGACTGGTACTGGCTTGAACCCGAAACACCTCTCGCGAGATGCAGATGTTGTGCAGAAGTATGTGGACGACCCATTGGTCCATGCGGTTGCGACTGCAAGATGGTTCACCGAATACCGTCGAGCACAGAATGAAACCATACAAGGCGCGGACAAGCTAACATTGCCTTGCTTGATAATGCAGGGTGGCGCGGACGAGATCGTTGACCCATCCGTGACTGTCGACTTCTACAAGAGAGTGGCTTCGTCTGACAAAACATTAAAGGTCTATGACGGATTCTACCACGAGATACTGAACGAACCGGGCAAGGAAAGCGTTCTCGGCGACATAAGCACGTGGCTGTCAGCGAGAATCTGAGACGACTCGACCGGGGGCACCGTCTCAGCGGGCTAAATATGTTGGATCTGCACATACTCGTGTAGGGATATGTGTGGAAAAACCGCATAGACCACTAGGAATAACGATTCTAGCAGCACTTTGAGAGTGCCCGTCCCCGACGATATCGATCAGCTTTTTACCCTGCCTAGATGCCTGCACCTTCACTCAGGTTCGCACGAAGCATGGTGTTGTGACGCACAGGAATTGCAGCCCCGCTCAAAGTATGCACCAATGCATTCGATCAAGTATCTACTGTGGTGGCTGATGTCTGGCACGAAAGGCGGCAAGACACGAGGCCGCCTGATACTTGCACTGCGGCAGCGACCTGCGAACGCGAATCAGCTTGCGGAGGTTATGGCGGTCGACTACAAGACGGTCCGTCATCACCTAGAGGTGCTTCAAAGGAATGGTCTCGTCACGTACACCGGCGAACGCTACGGAGCGACATACTTTCTCTCACCCCATCTCGACGAGAACTTTGCGATCTTTGAAGAAATCTGGAGCCAAATTGGGGAAAAGCAGAAAAGGTTGTAGAGAATTGCCACACTTGCTGCTACGTATGAATTGGAAAGCTTTCACGATCATTGCGCTGGCCGCGTTAGCTCTGTCCATGCCTGTGCTGGCCTTTGCGCAACCAGGAGGACCGGGGCAGGGCATGCGTATGCATGGGGATTTTGAATGGTACTACTCGGTCAAGGGAGTACTGTCAACGGTCAATCTGGTGCTTCTCGTCATATTGCTCATCATATACCTCAGAGTCTACTCCGATACTCGCTCTGAGTTTGCTCTTGGGTTAATCGTCTTTGCCTTGGCAATGATGATGTATGCGATTACTTCGAATCCATGGCTGCAATCAGGTTTCGGGTTCAGAGGGTCCGGCCTTGGGCCCTTCGCTTTCTTCCCTGATCTCTTCGCGCTAGTCGCGCTGGTGATTCTGCTCTTCTTTGCCGTCAGATACCGCTAGAAGTTTCGGATGCAATTTGGATATTGGGTGGACACAATTCTGGGAAACGGCTTTTTCTAATCGTGTCCGATTCTGCGTTGCGCAGTGAGCGCAGGAGGTTGAAGTTGGAAAGTAAGTTGTTGGCTCCGATAGGAGCGGTAGCGATTTTTGCGATAGTGGCGTTCGGCCTGCTGGCGGCCTACGCAACGCCTCTAGCAGTCGCGAGCCCCGACGATCGTTGCGGATGTGGACATCCGTATTGGACTGAAGGTCTGACTGAGCAGCAGGTCGCGGAGATACGACAGAAGACCTGGGACATCAGAACGCAAGCCTCTGCCAAGGGATGGACTGAGGAGCAGACTACGACCGCGATTCACCAGTTGCTGGCACAATACGGCATCTCTCCTCGAGGACCTAGCTTCGTTGACGCCAATGGCGACGGAGTGTGTGATCACTTCAGGAACGGCCATGGGCGCAGACAACGGGGCAACCAGTGCTGGAATCAAACCGTCTGCCCACAGACATAGACCAGAAAACAGTCTAGAAGAGTGGAACTATGATCAGGTCCCGAGAGTTCCAATGCCACCCCCATTTTGAGAAACCAGACCCAGATTCCCTGGCCCGCAATGATTCCCCGAGTGAACTCTTGTAGTCTCACGATGCCCGCTAGAACTGACTCGGCGTCACGTCATTGAGCACCACTATGAACTCTCTCAAGGAGAACGCGCTACCACTGACGGGTGGTGAGTGCGGGAGGGGCGCCTCCAATCTCAGATTGGGTGCGCACCGGTTCCTTCGCCCTTGCATTCTGAGACGATCACACTTGCCATTCTAGTCCATTTCAGCATTGTCCATGTCGAGTCGAGTGTCTGACTGATGACTATCTAAGAGGAAAACAAAATCGTCTAGTCTGACCTGCGGGTCGGGTTAGTCGATAGAATGCTTCTACTCAGCATGTTCTGAGTTTTCGCGATGCAGGTCTAGTTCCGTGGCTACATCTTTGGCAAGTCCCGTAGATGTCAAGACGCTGGCCCATCAAAGCAAACTTTGCTCGCGCAGCAACTCTCGCTACCATCTCTCGAGCCACAGGATCATGGACGTCATTGATGCTTCCACATCCGCGACAAACCAGGTTCGCGTGAGCTTCCATATCCGAATCGAACCTTGCCTCACCCTCTACAAAGGCCAGTTCTTGAACCAGGCGCAGCTCCTTGAGAACATGAAGGGTCTTGTAAACCGTCGCGAGACTGACTGTGGGGTGCAACGGTTTGACTTCTCTGTAGATCCTCTGCGCGGTTGGATGATCTCGATTGCGAAGTGCAAGTCGACAGATCGCGATCCTCTGGGATGTTGCCTTGTATCCTTTCTTGCGAAGAGCCTCAATTATGGATGCGTCGGAGGATGCGTGGAACATCTTCACATCTATTATTAGATAATAATGATTCTTAAATAAACCCTCGCCTCAAGTATCGCAGCAATCGGATGGAGGTGATACGATGGCTAAGGTAGCGAGAGAAATGGTGGAGAAGTCCGGTATCAACGTTGACCAGCTTGTCGAGCTCTTGGTTAAGAATGCCGCAGCGGAGCTTACAACCTACTACTACTATACGATACTCAGATGCAATCTGATAGGACTAGAGGGCGAAGGGATCAAGGAGATTGCGGAGGTTGCGCGCATAGAAGACCGCAATCATTTCGAGGCACTGGTTCCCCGCATATACGAACTGGGAGGCAAGCTTCCCGAGGACATGAAAGCGTTCCATGATGCATCAGCCTGTCCTCCCGCGAGACTGCCTAAGAATCCTGCTGACGTGCAGGCGTTGTTGAA
>JBAVVE010000107.1:0-3791 GCA_049697135.1 Bathyarchaeia archaeon
ACGCCGAGGACTCCAAGGAACGCTACGTGAAGCTGGGACGGAGGGACTGATCGCTGCACCTGAGACAGCTCATCCAGTAAGGTGTACGATGGATGAAGCGCTTGCTTGCAAGAAGACCGGCGAGGCAAAGGTGATAGCATTCAACGGTAGCGGTCACGGCCTCCTAGACTTGTCAGCGTACCAAAACTTCCTAGCCGGAAAACTCAAGGAGTTCGAACCTGCAAAGATCACCGTGCCCACATACATCAAGTAAACGACCACCCCCGCCTCAATATCCATCCCACCTTTTCGTCTTTTTTTCTCTCAGACGAGGCAAAGGCCAGACCAGAAATCAGCGCTCTGGTGCGATGGTCGCTATCTGCTTAGTTGCCTTTTCTCTGAGGACGGACAGGTGCAGATCAAGCGCCTCCTTGAAGTTTCGCTTAGCCTCGCTCAAAGTCTTGCCTACCGAATATACGCCAAGCGCTGAGCATACCACCGCGTAGCTTCCATCTCTCTCGCGCATCACTTCGGTCTTGATATCCCTCAACTTCAGTGCCAAGCCGTCCCTACTCCGGTCCTAGGAAGAGTTGAGGCGACTCTCATATGGCTTCTTCAAAGCGCCAATAGCCCCTCAGACGGATGCGCGCCGTCCGAGAATGCGTTAGGTTAGGAACAGGATTGCGACGCCAACTACTGCGATCACAGCGCCTAGTATTCCTCGCAAGCTAGTTCTCTGCTTGTACAGAATCCATACTATCGGGATTATGAGGACTGGCATCAATGACATCAGAGTCTGGGCAACACCAGCACTAGCATAAGTTACTGCTACCATGGAGAGCGTCACACCCATGAAAGGACCGATGAACGCACCAGCAGCAGTGTTACTCATTCCTTCTTTGCTCTTCATGGCTCTTCGAAGTTCAGGCAATTTCCCTAAAACAACTGCAACTGCCCACACAAATGACGCTCCCAAGACCATGCGTATCAACGTTGCAGATAGCGGATTCAACATCACTCCCGGGTCTAGGTAGATTCCCTTCTTCGAAAGGACTAGACCGACTCCCTGACCGATCGCTCCGGTCAACGCAAAGAAGATACCGTAGCTTCTCAGCCTCTTTGAAACAGGTTCTTCTCCTGAATGCTCCTCCGATTCCAATATGACCACGATTACGCCAGCCAACGTTATGGCTATCCCAACTATGGCGAATGTTGGAATTGTCTCTCCCAACATTAGGTAGGCGCCTATGGACGCGAATATCGGAGACAAAGCCATGACGAGAACCGAACGCCTAGGCCCGATCGCGACAAGCGCCGCGAAGTATCCGAAATCACCAATGCCTAAGCCAACGACTCCACTCAATCCCATCCAGAACCATTGCCCACTAGTCGCCGCGGGCAGTATCGTCCCTAGCAGAATCGCATGTGCAAGCACAAGGAGCCCCACCGCCATGATTATGCGATAAGCGTTGACGCTGAATGACCCGATCCTTTTTCCAGCTGAAGCGAAGAATAGAGAGGTGAACGTCCAAAGACATGAAGTAGCTACTGCCGCAGTCTCACCGACGATGTTTGGGTCCAAGAGGATTCACTGGGATGCTGTCGTATTTGCGCACCTAGAGCCTAGAGGAGTCCCTTTTTGATCTTTGGTGTGTGGCTCATACTGGGCACATAGAAGTATCCTCCCTCTGACCGTTCAGACCCGGGCCCGACTAGAAGATTCCAGATCATGGCTTTTGCGTCGTTGAGCCAAGTTCGGCTAGTGTCATGATTTTTCCACACGCGCCACAACTGAAGATAGTCTCGTCGAGGTCATTGAATTTCAGTAGAGCAACCGGAGCTGGGTGTGGGCATATTTTCGGGTCAACCCAAGGTAGTTGTGGATAGTCTCTTAGTCGTCTCGTTCTCCGCATCATAAGTGGACGCGAAATCGATCGCTCGATAAGAGCGGAAGAGATGATCAGTTGACCGTGTGAGTCTCTGGTGAAAGAAGCCTGTCGAAGAGCTCGAAGTCACAGAGTTCCCCTCTCTAGGCAAGCTGGAAGCGTTCACAACAAGTGGCGGCACGTCGACGTGCCCGTGGACGTTCAAAGGCAAGTTGAAGGTGTTCCAGAACAAGACGCTACGCTACCCCGGTAGCTATGCTCAACTGAAGACGATGCGTGACCTCGGCTTGTTCAGCGAGAGAGAGATCAAGGTTGGCGGAGTCAAGGTGGCGCCGAGGCGTGTACTTCAAGCGCTCTATGAGCCACATGTGAAGTTGGCAGGAGAGAAGGATGTGGTTGCTCTCCGCGTGAAATGCGTTGGCAGAAAGGATGACCGGCCGGCCGAAGCTATTCTGGAAATGTTAGACTATTATGATGATGAGACACAGTTCTCAGCGATGGAACGCACCACAGGCTGGAGCGCCTCCATCGTTGCGATCATGATGGCGCAGGGTCAGACTCCAGGCGGAGCAAAGCCGCTTGAGATCGCCGTCCCAGGCCACCTGTTCGTCAAGGAGCTAGAGCAACGAGGAATCAAGCTGACCAAAATTGCAGGCTGGCCCGGTAGCTAGCTCTGGCTGAGGGAATCGTTCTCTTTATGAATAGTGCCCGTATCGCGTAGGACGCCAGATCAGCCTTGCTGTGCAAGTCCAGTCTCCTAGCGCGTTCCGTTTTGAGGAACTCGTCCATCATATTGAGCAGGCCCTGAGAGACCCGGACGTTGTCCCATTTCGTCTTGGACCTGATGGGCATCTGCGTGGACCACTTTTGCTGCTCCGCCATGATCCTGTTACCAAGCATCGCACACATAGAATTAGAAGTTCAAATTCAGACGCCTGCACCAGCCTGCCCGACGACCACGCCAATGCACACAGACACGCAACGGGTTACGGGAAGAATCCCCTAACAACCCCTCTTTCAAGGTCTGGCACTTGCTTGAGCGGCTCAAGAACGACAGACAGGATCCAACGCTCTCGGACACAATCCGAGTTCTTCTTCTCGACCAT
The DNA here is from genome assembly GCA_049697135.1 of Bathyarchaeia archaeon. Taxonomy (GTDB): domain Archaea; phylum Thermoproteota; class Bathyarchaeia; order 40CM-2-53-6; family 40CM-2-53-6; genus CAVPLU01. The sequence continues at coordinate 2,972 of JBAVVE010000107.1, forward strand.
CTGGCCGAAAATAGCTATCTCGAGGATAGAGAGAAGAAAGCGCTACGTATCACAGTCTAGCACTGTTGCTGGACCATCTCGCTCTAGCAAGAGACAATCTCGTTCCTAGCGGGTACTCTGACCTATCTTGCCATTACGATTTTAGACTTTGCATGACATCAGCCAAGAGATTTACGGCGTGTACAGCTCGCTCAAGAAATACGACTTCTCGGCTCAGAAGGTCGCTCAGATAGTACACAGAAATCGGACGCTGGGGCTTTGGCGGGAAAAAGCGTTCTACGGTGACGAGAAGCTTGGAGTGACCGCCATCTTCACAGAACACGAGGCAAGGTTAGCGCTGTCCTATGCAGAAGACATCTCGACAGACTGTTATGTAGTGCGAAGCCGGGGGTTCTCAGAAGTGCAGTAGGGTGCGAAGCTATGGCAAACGAGAGGCGATGCGCTGTAGAACTGGCCTTCACGACAGTGAGAGACCCAACTGTACACTCCATCATATGCTTTCCAGAATAGAAAACGAGTTAAGCATGGGTATACTAAGTATACTACATGGACGACGTTACGACAGTGAAAGTGACGAAGAGGACAAAGGGAAAACTCTCAGAGTTCGGAAGAAAGGGCGAAACGTACGAGCAGATAATACGCAGGCTCATCGAGTTCTATGCTGACAACGCATCCGGCCAGCGCAAACGGAGGTAAGTGTCCAGAAGACGATTTGTTGAGGGTGTGTAAATGGCAGTAAAGACTAAGCTGCAGACGAGAAGGGACCTAATCGACCCTGCGCTAAAGAAAGCTAGCTGGGATGCGCAGGATCGGACGAGAG
>JBAVVE010000108.1:0-6951 GCA_049697135.1 Bathyarchaeia archaeon
GCAAGAACGCATATCGAGCATTCAAGGTGTCGAGCCCCTATCTCTTTCTATTGTTCCTCAGTATGGTGATAGACCGAGCCATACTGTAGGCATGGGTTCGATTCCTAGTACCCGAATAGTCTCATCAGGATATCCAGGCCCCCAGGGATTTTGCAGGTGATGACTCTCTTGAGTCCGCCAGTGCCGAGAAGTCTCATTGCCCAATCGAAGAGTGTGTCGTGAGGCATGAAGACATCGGCGAATCTCCTCATCCGCCTTGAAGCATGAAGTTCGCGTCCAAAGGCGTTCCTCCACCTCGCCTCGTACTCCGAAAGACGGGCCCCTTTCTGTACGTGGCAGGCTGCAACCTCGCCCGCAATGTGTCCCGACACAATTGCAGTTGGGATGCCTCCTCCATTAGTCGGCATTACCATCCCCGCAGAGTCTCCGACGCAAAGGACTCTATTCGAGTACGTCTTCGATATTGCGCCATCAATTGGAAGGACGTCTGTGATCATTGTGCGAACTGTACCAGACTGCAGCTTGTGAGCTGTCAGGGGACAGCCGTGGACGAAGTAGTCAAGATGGCACTTCCCCTTCCTGGACCTTGTGAAGGGAGTCCGGATCCCTACCCCGACATTCGCGGTCGCATCATTCTTAGGAATGATCCATGCGTAACCTCCCGGAGCTAGATCCGTTCCCGTGTACATCTCAGTCACGTCAGAATCGATGGACAGATTGTCCATGAGATATTGGTAGTTGATCGCTATGTTCTTCGGAACGCCATACTGATCGATGGACAGTTCTTTTGATGAGAATGCAATAGAAGGAAAGCCGTCAGCCGCGATCAACACGTCAGCTTCCAAAGAGTTGACTTGACTCGGCCCGACCTTCAGTTTTCCGTCACGCTCGAAGAATCTCACCGAGCATCCTAGCCTGAATTGGACACCAAGTCTCTTCGCTTCCTCTGCAAGCAGCTGTTCAAAACGCACGCGGTCCAAGACGTGCGCTCCGAAGGGGAACTCCCAACATTTTCCATGCGGCGAATACATTCTAATCTTGGCACATTCGTTGCTGATCGCGTAGGAAGGTATCTCAAACAGGTATTCGAAGTCCCTGCATCCCGGCAGGAAGTCTAGCAGTTCCTCCTTGCTCGGAAGCAATTCGCCGCATTTCACGGGCGTGCCAATCGTAGTCTTCTTATCGAATACAAGAACGGACACCCCGAGTTTGGCTGCGGCGATTGCTGCGTGCAGTCCGGCCGGACCGGCACCGGCGACGATGACTTCGACCCGTCGTGTGTCGCTCAATCTCAGATCATCGCCGAGCCTGACTGGTGCGGCCCAGACGGTGGGATTCGATCAGATAAGAGGTTGGGCGTCTAAGCACTGTTTGGTATTGGAATTGGTCAATTCAAAAGCACATTGTATATAAATCAGACCGGGAGTACCCCCAAGTAAATACGATAAAGAGGCCACACCTTTGGAAGCTAGAAAAGTACAGCGAGTAGGATACTCCACACTCACGGTATCGCTTCCACGAAGCTGGGTTCAAGAAGTCAACCTGAAGCAAGGCGATGTAGTCTCGATCAAGAGAGAAGACGACGGCTCTCTGAGAGTCTTCAGCGGCTTAGAACAGAAACACGAAGAAGCCAAGAAGTGCATAATCGACGCTGATCTCTGCGACAGACCGGACCTCCTCACACGCCTGATCACTGGCAACTACATTCTCGGTCATGATACGATCCAGGTGGTCTCCAAGCGGGAATTGAAACCTGAGCATCTCGAAGAAACCAGACGGGCAACACAAAGACTAACAGGCCTTGGCGTCGTCGAGCAGACACTCAAGCAAGTGACTGTGCAGAGTTTCGTCGATCCCACCAAGTTCCCCGTCTACGGGCTGGTTCGCCGGCTCCATATTGTGATCTCATCGATGCAGGAAGCAGCGGTCAAGGCTCTCGTCGAAAGACGCCCAGAGCTAGCGAGCGAAGTATCTCACATGGAATCTGAAGCTGACAGAATCTACTGGTTGGTCGTCAGGCAGCTCCTTCTCGCAATCCGTGACAGAAGCGTGGGCGCCAAGATCGGAATAGAGTCGCCAACCCACGTTGCAGGCAATAGAATAGTGGTTAAGACATTGGAGGAGATGGGTGACTCTGCGGAGAACATCGCGAAAGAGGTCATGGCGGTGAAGGATCCGAGTGCAGCCAGCGAATCTATACTCGACGGCATCTCAAAGTTCAGTGCGATGGTCCAATCAGTTTCTGACAAGACGATGAAGGCATTGCTTACCTTGGACGTTAAGCTCGCAAACGATGCCATTGCAGGCTCCGAAACCGCAATGAAAGAGCAACGGAAGCTTACGGAGAGGATACTCACTTCAGTGAAAGAAGTGAGTTTGGCTGTGAGTCTGAGGACAATAGTCTGGAACCTCGCAGAGATCGCCAAGTACTCGAAGATCATTGGCGAGATAGCCATCAATCGCACATTGGAGGCGCCGAGCGAGATCTGCAGGCTCGAGAAAGCCTGAAGTCCTCCTGCAATCTGCATCGTCGAAGAAAGGAACGCCTAAAGATACGCACTCACTACGATGATGATAGCGGCGCACAGCATCGAGCACCGACGAATAGGCGCGCCCTCTACACCGGTGCAGGATCTAGCGCTTCGTGCAGATGCGTTCGTCCTACGGACCACTTAGAGAATGGGAGCTAGAATGCACTGCTTGGCACTTTAGCAAATGCCAGCCAGAATTCCTCGTAAGAGTGTTCTTGCTCAACCTGCAGTGCGTAAGGAGCCTAGTCCGGCCGCCCGCCGCCAGACAACAGACTCCAAGGTTCACAAAAGCTATTTTATGATCCTCCACGACGGTTCCGGCAGGTCTGCTAGGTAAGGATGAGAGACGTTGGCCTCGCCGGAGATCATGAAACGAATAGTGGAAGCGGAGAAGGACAGCGAGCGAGCATTGCAGGAAGCGGAACGAGAGATCGCACAGACTAAGAAAGATCTCCCTAACAGGATCGCCGAAATGAGAGACAAGATCCTCAAAGAGGCCACTAGTCAAAGAGAACGCGAGCTTGTCGAGGCCGAAAGAGCAGGCGCAGTGGAGGCTGAGCGCATAGCCATGGAGGCAGAGAAGCAAGTGGAAGGCTTGTCCAAGACCCCTGAAGCAAGACGAAAGCAGGCAGTTGAGAAAGCCATCCAGCTTATCCTCTCGTAGTGTTTGGAGGAAGGACTGTTGAGTTCCGGCATAGAGAAACTGGTTGAAGACATCATCAAAGAGAGCACAGCCAAGGCTCAGGAAGTCAGAAAGCAAGGCTTAGCCGGAGTTGAGGAGAGCATCCAAGGAGCAAAAGACGAGGCCACTCGGGAGGCCGACCAGATAGCAAGAGGGACAAGAACCGAAGCGTCGGCAGTGAGAAATAGGCTGGTCAGCCGGGAAAAGCAGAGAGCACGTCTTGCATACTTGGCGGAGAAGAACAGAATCGTGAATGAGGTTCTAGATGACGTGAGGGCTCGATTTCGCGACTTCACTCAAGACAAGTCTTCCTACCGCTCGTATCTTGTGAAAACGATAGCCCGGGGATTGGAAGGAATCCCGTCTGAGAATGTCAGAGTCGCTCTCTCCAAGAGAGACATGGAACGGTTCAAAGAGGCAAGACTGCTTGAAGACGCACTTGCCATAGCACGGATAAAGAAAGACCTCAGGTTCGACAGTCAGCCAATCACTACAGCGGGCGGTGCGATGTTGATGTCCGAGGACGGAAAGATACGTACAGACTGCACGTTCGAGGCCAAGCTCAGATTGTTGCAGCCCCAACTTCTTGCTGAGATCTCCAAGACCCTATTCGCTTAGTCTGGCTTAACAGCCGAGGAGTTGAATTAGCAGCATTGTCGGTAAGGCGGGCGGCGAGGTACGCCCAAGTCTCTACATCTGTTCGAGCCATGAAGTCGAGGATGCTCGGAAAGAATGGCTACGACCGCTTGCTAAGATCTTCCAGCGCATCCGAATGCCTGTCAATCCTCCGAGAGGAGGAATACTTCGAAACAACAACGGGAACCGGTGAAGCACTTGACCCTGCCTCATGGCAGAGGCTCTTGGATCTCAAAATGATCAATCTGATTCACAAGCTGTCTCGGCTCTCACCGGATGGTTGTGCGCAACTGCTAGCAGAATTTGAGAACCTGTATCGCCTTGAGTCTCTGAAGCTAGGGTTGAGACTCATTGTTTCTCCGGAAGCAAAAGAAGCAACTCCAGAAATAACGTTGCCTGCCGAAGGCGAAGAATCTCTGCGCGGAATCGTAGAGACTCGGAATCTGGAACGTCTTGTTCAGTCTGCCGGGGCACATGCGCTCTCTAGCGAGATTTCTTCTGCTTTGGGGGAGAACAAGCCACTTCCTCTAATCGAGGCTATCATCGACAAGTACATCCTTGCTCGGATCTGGAAGACCGCGGACACACTGGACTGGATCGATAGGCAATCGGTACGGTCCCTGATCGGTGAACATATCGATGCAACGAATCTGCTTGTCGTCGCGAGATCAAAAGCCCTTGGAATTCCCAGCGAGGGAGTCGAGCAAGCTACCGTGCCTGTCAACTATCGCCTGGGAGATGCACTCTCCGAAGCCAAGAGCAGTGGATCAGCCACAGGTGCGTTGAGAGCATTCATGAAGACTGCCTATGCGAATCCTGTGGGGGAGTTCCTTGACACCCATAAGGAAGGGAATTCGCTTCATCAGTTGGATGTGTTGCTTCGGAGAGAACACGCTTCAAGTTGTCTGGCCGCGTTCTCTGGTTTCCCGTTCCAAGCCGGTTTGCCAGTTGCGTTTGTATATCTCATAGGCTATGAGGCGTCTGATCTGAGGGGTATGATCTCCGGCAAACAGGACGCCCTGTCAGTAGAAAGAATCCAGCAGCTCCTCATACTCTAGAAAGCATTATAATGGACTCTTGACCTAACCCGCCACCTCGTGATTTCGGTGCTGACCAAGTCTCGCCGAATGTTACTCTCGATTCTTGCGATGGGCCTGGGTCTGGCAGTGATCTCGCTAATGGCGGCCGTGTCGTACTCACTGCAGATTTCGCCCCAACAGGTTTCTACCGTCCCAGAGAAAGGCCTCTTCCTGATCGGAGCGGGCATTGCAGCAGGGTTGGCTGCCTTCGGGGCAGGCATCGGGCTCGGAACCGCAAGCGCAGCTGCGATAGGAGCAATCGCTGAGAAACCCGAGCTGTTTGGCAGGACGCTACTCTACATCGTGCTCATTGAAGCGATCGCGATCTACGGACTCGCGATGTTCTTCATCATATTCAGCTTGCTATAGTGTGTAGAATCAAGACTCGCTACGCGGCTGCCTGAAGCCTCGTGTAAGTACGTTGTATACCAAACGGCTTGAAAGCCATTCCTGACCCTGAATAGAATTTCAGGAACCATTCGACCCAGTGAAGCCTGAGATCTTGGAGGAAAACGAACGCCGCCTCAAGGATGAGGATCATTACTAGAGTCAGTCCCGCAAAGATGGGTAGACCGACGTAGATCGGCATGGCGAAGAGGATCCCCAGGAAGAGGAGGCTGAACACGTCATGTATCATCTTCATTGCCATGATTCGGATGTAGGAGATCGTGTGAGAGATCGACGCGAGCATCGACTCCATCCAGTGGCCAACGCCTTCGAGCGGCCCTTCAATTCTCACCTTGGCAGCCAACATCAGTGCCGAAGGTAGTCCGAGCAAGACAAGCGCGATCGGAATGTTAGAAAGCACGTAAGAAATGAGGCCGAAACCGTGTGCAAGAATCAAGTATCCGAGGGTTAAGTAGAACCAAAGCCAAAGCCCTGGGCCCGCGATCAGTTCTCCATATTCCTTGTTCTTGAGCTTGTTCGCAATGTCCAAGATCAGTCCAGATGAAACGTGCACGATTCCTATGATGATTGAGACTTTGAGGAGTGCTATCGGCTCCTTGAATGGATCAAACCAGAGTGGGCCTTCAAGCCCAGTGAGTTCTCGGAACCATTCCTCACTTCCCATCACGGTTCCGTACAGGAAGCCGCAGATCATGGCCGCGAAACCGCCCAAGACAAGAAGCCCGGATCCTTCCAGTATCATGTTGAAGAGCCCACCAAGTCCGGCGAAGCTTTGCTCCGAGAAACGCGTTCCTCTCTTCTTCGCCAGGAGCAAGCCGGACGAGATCAAGACGACCAGCAATCCGTGACCGACATCACCGAACATCAAACCGAAGAACAGCGGGTAGGTGACAAGCCACAAAACAGTCGGATCTATCTCGGAACTTGCAGGAGTTCCGAAACCAAGAGTCAAGCTCTGAAATAGGCCGGTTCCCCTGGGATTCCGGAGCATGGTGGGGCTGTTCTTCCCCGACCAATCTTGAACCACGCAATGGCCGTTGGAGACGCTGCTGAGCGCGCTCTGCAGGTCCGGGATTCTGTTGCTTGGCAACCATCCTTCGATCACAAATGTGGATTCGGTTCTTCCGCACAGGCCCTTGGCTTCTTCGAGCATCCTCTCAGCGTTGATTAACTCGCCGCTTGAGCGCAGCCACCGTGAATTCTGGGAGACCAGTTCCTGCAGCCTGATCTTGAGTCCGATAGCCTGTTCACGCGCTCTCTCAACCGGGCTCTTTGGATCGAACTTGAACTTTCGTATCGTGGAACCCGGAGTGATCTGCAAGCCGAGGCTCTGGCTCACAGTCTGGATCACTTTAGACTCCTTGTGGCCGGCCAGGGCTTGGGCCACTTGGTCTGCTATCGCTTGCCTGATCGATTCAGCGATGTCGCTCTTTTGTATCACGTCGCCGAGGCGTTTCGCTTGCTCCATCTCTTGCGGGGGCAAAGCATCAACTACTCTCGCGACTATTTCCTCAAGCCTGTTTCTCCCCTCCGGAGAGTTGACGTCATCAATCTTCATCATCTCTGCTATGCTTGCTGCCAACTCCTTGTCTGCGAACTGAATGATCTTCTCGCA
>JBAVVE010000109.1:0-3340 GCA_049697135.1 Bathyarchaeia archaeon
GTCCACATGTTACTGCGCTTCCGGAAGAGACACTGCAGAACTCGTGTTTCGATATCGGTGTAGTTGGGGAGGGAGAGCTGACAATGGTCGAGCTCGTTGACAAGTTGCAATCAGGTCAGAGCCTTGATAATGTTAGGGGAATTGTCTACAGGGAGCGAGGCAGGGTACGTCGAAATCCCGCACGCCCCTACATTGTGGACTTGGATTCTGTGCCGTTTCCGGCGAGGCATCTGCTTTCGCCGCTTGACGTGTATCGTCCAACCCCGTCGGCTCACAGGTGTTTGCCGCAAGCTACTATGATCACGAGCAGAGGTTGTCCCTACAACTGTACGTTCTGCGATCGCTCGGTTTTCGGGAGTGCGTATCGCACTAGAAGTGCAAGAAACGTCGTCGACGAGATGGAGATGCTCGTCGAGAAGCATGGGGCGAAGGAGATTCGCTTCTGGGACGACACATTCAACATCGACGCTCGTAGAGTAATCCAGATTTGTGAGGAGATCCGAGCGCGTGGAATCGATATGCCGTGGACATGCCTCGGGCGTGTCAATCACATGAATGTGGAGGTTCTTCGCGCGATGGCAGAGTCTGGCTGTTGGCAGGTGGACTATGGAATCGAGTCGGGCAACCAACGACTACTCGACGGAATTGCAAAGGGAATAACGCTCGACATGATAAGAACTGTAGCAAAGATGACGGGCAGAGCCGGTATCAAGATGCGCGGCTTCTTCATGCTGGGGTTGCCAGGCGAGACCGAAGAAACGATGAGGCAAACCATCGAGTTCGCTAAGACGCTCGATCTGTCCGCCGCTGTGTTCCACATCACGACGCCTTTTCCTGGAACGAAACTATACGAGACAGTGCTTGAAAGCGGGGAGTTGGACCCGAAGACCAGCTGGGACAATTACTCAATATTCTCATCCGAGGCCAGCCCATACATTCCGAAAGGGCTGAGTCGTGAGACCATCAAGCAATATCAGACCGAGGCGTATCGGTCATTCTATATACGACTCAGCTTCATCCTGCGCCAAGTCCTCGGGATCCGCAGTCTATCTGATATTCGTCGGTACATGACGGGGCTTTCCGTGGTCAGGCATCTACAGTGACTCCCTGTCCCCGGCGACCAACTTCGCTGATGCAAAGAGTTATACATTCTTTAAGTACGTATTGCCGAAATCCGACTACGGGCATGGGAGGGCTCAGATCATCATGCAGATCTCGCGAAGACGTTTCCTGACGGTAGCCGCAAGCGCGGCAGCAATTGGTGCAACAGCCTCTGCCTTGGAAAGCACGAGACTTGCTCACTTTGTTCCTGCAGCATTCGGAACATCCGAAGAGTCTTCTCCCCAGGCGGTGCAGCAGATACTTCATGGAGTCTGCGCCCCGAACGACTGGAGTGGCTGCAAGCTACTCGTCTACGTTCGTGACGGAAAGATTGTCAAAACCCAGAGAGGGCCTCTGCCGGATTCGCGATATGACCGCGGCTGCCTGCGTGGCCTATCGCACGTTCAGCGCGTCTACCATCCGGATCGTCTCAGGTACCCAATGAAGAGGGCTGGCGAACGAGGTGAAGGGAAATGGGAGAGGATATCTTGGGACGAAGCGATCGACACGATCGCAGCCAAGTTGTCAGAGACTAGGGAAAGGTACGGCAGCAAGGCAGTCGCGTTTCTGCCTACTTCTGGATACTATGGTTATTTGAACGGGTCTTATGGCGCCGTCATCAGATTCGCAAACGTCTTCGGAGGCACCTACGGAGAAGGCGCGCTCGACTCCGCCACGCCCCTTGGAGTGCAACAGGTTCTTGGCGGACCATACGATGGTCAGGGCAATGAGGCTGCGGATCTTGCCAACGCAAGGCTCATTCTGACATGGGGTTCCAACCTGACCGAGAGCAACCTCCAGAACTGGCACTTCGTAGCTGACGCGCTCGACAACGGGGCGAAGATGATTGTTATCGATCCGAATTTCACGATCACCGCTTCAAAAGCGGACTTGTGGGTTTCAGTGAGACCCGGGTCCGACACTGCCCTGGCGCTCGCGATGATGAACGTGATCATCGAGGAGTCTCTTTACGACAGAGACTTCGTTGCCAGCCAAACGGTCGGACCGTTTCTCGTGAGACAGGACACTGGTCTATTCCTTCGAGAGAAGGATGTGAAGCAGGACGGCTCGGACAAGTTCATGATTTGGAATAGCTCCACAGAAGAGGCGATTCCCTACGACGAAACGGGGTCGAATGCTGCCCTGACCGGAAGCTACGATGTTGCGGGAGTTGCATGCAAGCCCGCGTTCCAGATGCTGTGGGATCACACCAAAGAATACTCTCCTGAGAATGCGTCAACGATTACTGATGTCAAGCCTGAGACCATTAGGATGATTGCGAGAGAATACGCAACACGCAAACCAGCGACGATCTATTGGGGTTTCGGTATCGACCGATACTACCACGGAGACATGATAGGTCGAGCAATTGCAACCCTCGCAGGTCTGACGGGCAACATTGGGAAACCAGGAGCGACACCATGCGGCGGATTTGGAGGAGCAACGCTCATCTCGACCCCTGTGAACTTCGGAGGTTGGGTAGCTCCCACAGAAAGCCGGATGAGCAACCTCAACAATCTGCTTCTCTTTGATGCGGTCGAGAAAGGCGAGCCCTATCCGATCAAGGCCGCTTACATCTCCAACAGTAACTATGTCGTTTCTTACCCGAACCAGAGAAAGATACTGGAGCAAGTCTTCCCCAAACTGGACTTCATCGCTGTTGCGGACTTCTCAATGACAGACACCGCAAAGCAGGCGGACATAGTTCTTCCAGTGACCACTTGGTTCGAAAACGACGATCTCGTTCCATCGATGCACGTTCACATAATGCTGCAGCAAAGGGCGATAGAGCCCCTCTACGAGTGCAAGTCCGATCTCACAATCTTTTCGATGCTCGCTGAGAGACTGGGTTTCGGAGAGCACTTCAACAAGTCCGCAGAAGATTACATCCGCCTGCTGCTCGACACGCCGGAACTTCGTGACAAAGGAATCACTCTCGAGAAGCTGAAGGAGGACGGCGCATTCAGAGTTCCACCCTCACCCCATATTCCATTCAGAGATGGAAAGTACAACACTCCGTCAGGAAGGATCGAGTTCTACAACGAGACTCTCATGTCGAGGTCCTCTGCTGGAAACGAGTTACTGCATAAGCTACCGGTATTCCTTCCTCCGATAGAGGCATGGGATGATAATCCTCTTGCGAGCAAATATCCGCTTGTGTGCTCTCAGGCTGGGGCAAGGTTCCGTGTCCACACACAATACTTCAACATACCATGGCTTCGCGAACTGGATCCTCACC
>JBAVVE010000110.1:0-6465 GCA_049697135.1 Bathyarchaeia archaeon
GCGTAGTGTCGACTGGTTGAGGGAGGTACGAATTCCTCCAGCTCCCGGACCATGAACCGATAACTCCTGCCGATGTCCTTCTTGCTCAGGTTGCTCGCACTCGCGATCTCGTCCAAAGTCCTCGGGACACCGCATTGTCGGCAACTCATGTAAATCGCTGCGGCTGTGACATTGTGAATTGACCGTCCTCGGATGAGCCTCTTCTTGATTGCGCGCCTGTAGATCACTGAGGCAGTCTCAAGAAGATTCTTCGGGAGGTTCAGCGACGATGCAAGTTTGCTCAACTCTGAGAGCGCTACGGCCAGGTTGCGCTCTGTTGCGTCGGAGACGCGGACTCGTCTCTGCCACTTTCGCAGTTTGTACATGTCGAGGCGCTCGGTCGCGGTCATTTGGCGACCACTTCCCCTTCTATCGCGCCAATCGATGACAGTTGAGAGGCCCTTGTCATGAATCGTGTAGGTTAGCGGTGCACCGGCACGCGCTCTCTTGGCCTTCTGCTCGTCGTCGAACGCGCGCCATTCCGGGCGGTTGTCAACAATCTTCTCAGTAACCACACAACCACAGCTGACACAGACGATCTCAGCGGCGTCATAGTCACGCATCAGCTTCGAGCCACCACATTCAGGACAGACTCGAACTTTCGGCTGTGCGGGCACAGCTTCTCCTACATCTGTTCGTGGGTCTTCCACGCGTATTCCACCAATCTTAGTCTTCGAGAGCGTACACAAGTCGTCCGACTACAGATTCCGGCTTCGCGATCATTGGTCTTACAGATGCGTAGGGTCCTGAAACCGGCCCGAGAATGTCAGTCACAACTCCTACGTTCTTCAGTTTACTATCACAAGCTTTCGTGCCTGGTCTCACAAACTTCGGAGGATCGAGCTTCACTATGAGGGTATGGCTCTTTGAGAGATGTAGCACCTTGCCCAGTCTTCTCAAATTTTCGTCGTCACTCCGGGAAGGTGCGCTTGGAAGCTCGTTGCATCTTATATAAACATCTCGTCTCGCACGAAATCAACCATTGCTCTCTTCAAAACGTAGTTCACTTTTGATGATCGATGACAGCCTAATCTTACACAGTGGAAGAGCCGTCACCGTTCGAATACTCTTTCTGTCCTGCAAGGGACGCCTGCCTGCATCGGTAATCATCAGGTCATGATGTACCGTGAAATCACAGGTGGGCATTCCTTGTCCCCTAAGAGTAGTTTAGTGGCTGACAAGCACTGACCCTCAAGACCAATGACAAAGAGTGATCACGATTCCTCCGAGATCATAGAAGGCACCCGGGTCGTGGACGATGACGCCCCAGTCGCGAACTGTATCTGAATCCACGTTCGATACTCTAGCCAAACCTATTCGCGAGATCCTCCCACGCTTGGGACTCGGAACACCCACCGAGCCCCGGGCTCTTGCAATACCTCCAATAATCAAAGGCGACAATGTCTTGCTCGTTGCCCCGACCGCTAGCGGCAAGACCGAGGCAGCCCTACTCCCAGTATTGAGTCGGCATCTCACAAGGACTTTTAGGAAAGGCATTGCGGTTCCGTACATGACTCCTCTTCGTGCACTGAACAGGGACATACTCGGAAGACTTGCTCACATAACAACCAGACTTGGTGTCCGTTGTGAGGTACCTCATGGGGACACTTCGGCATCTCAGAGACGAAAGCAGTCAAGGAATCCGCCGGAGATTCTCATTACAACTCCCGAGACGCTGCAAGCGATACTTCCCAGTGCCGGGGACCTCCCAGATTTCCCCAAATGCTCACAATGTGGATCCGGCTTGTTGGCATTGAAGAACAAAGTGAGGGCGGACGTACCTCGCATTCTGCAGAAGTGGAAGGCAAGAGAGCAGCTGACAGATGACGAAAGGCGAAGCCTCAGGCAAGGCGGACAGCAGATCTGGTCCTTTCGTACGGACGACAGGCCGTACTAGCTCTGCTGACATGGGGGGTCGGTCCCCGGACAGCCGCTAGCTTACTTGCCAAGATGCACATGCAAGAAGATGATTTCTACACAGACCTATTGAACGCCAAACGGAAGTACATACAGACCCGGCCTTTCTGGGATCGACTCTAGTCCTCCCTCGTGAGCGCTCGAGATGCTCATCTGGGACCCCTGAAAGTTTTTACGGGGCTGAAAGGTTCGCTACCCGACCCGGAAGAACTCGTGGATGATCAAGGGCATAGCTCTGACGAATTTCATGTCGTACGAGAACGCGTACGTACCCTTAGAGTCAGGGCTAAACCTGATCTGCGGACCCAATGGCGCAGGAAAATCGTCTATCCTTCTCGCGATCTCAGTCGTCCTAGGTCAGACATACACAGAACGAGCACGCCGGCTGAGTGACCTAATACGGTGGCGCGCTGACGAGGCACGAATCACACTCCACCTTGACAATCGCTCAAGAGGACAGGGCAAACCGTTTCCTCAGTATCACGTCGATACCGTGACAGTGACGCGTATACTCAAGCGAAACGGCAGCTACCAGTACCTAGTTCAGGATCACCCGGTGACCAAGAGCGAAGTAACCAATGCTCTTGCGAGATACGGCGTGAACCCTGACAACATCCTTGTGATCATGCACCAGCTGATGGTAGGAAGGTTCGCATCGATCTCCCCCAGCGAGAAGCTCAAGATGCTCGAAGAAGCGGTGGGATTCCAGTCCTATCGATCTAACGTGCTGGAAGCACAAGAGCGTCTGACCAAGGTTACAGGCGAGGAGGAGTCCCTCGCTCAGGTACTGGAGTCCACGAAGGAGACTCACGAGTACTGGAGAAGAGAACACGAACGATTCCTCCTCAAAAGAGCTCTTGACACCAAGCTTGCTGACTTGAAGAGGGAGGTGGCATGGGCGAGGATTCAGAAGCGAGAAGAAGCGCTGACCCGGATTCAGGAGAAGATCGAATCACGAGCCAGAATGATCGAGAATGCAGACCAGAAACTGCTGGAGGTTGATGAATCCCTAAAACGCCGCCAAGAGAGATATGACGGTCATATTAAGGACCGATTCGAGCTATACAGCAAGTACCTTGAGCTCGTCCGTCAAGAAGCCACAGCTGCCTCAACCATCGAATGGGTTCAGAGATTCGAGAAACAGGCACAGGAACGGTTCTTCCCGGACATGATGAGTGATAATCCCGAAGCGTCTCAGGTGCCGACTGAGACCCCCGGTCATGATGAAAGAGTTACCGCCGCAATGAAAGAATGGCTTGGCGATCTAGGCCGCATTAGGACGGAAACACAGGAGAAACTCCAACGAACTCAAGCGAGACTCCAATCCGGAGAGGCTGAACTCCACGAACTTGACGCTCGAGTAGACGGCGAACTCTCACACTTGATAGACGCGAAAGTTGACACCCAGGTTCTTGCTTTCAAGAGGAAGATGCTCAGCGAGCAGTTGGCTGACCTGGAAGCTCAACGAAGGATGCTGGATGAAGAGATCGAGCCCCTTAGGACCAACGCCGAGAAGATGGGCCCTCGGTCTCAGAACCCCAGAAAGATCTCCGACATAATCATGGACATTGGTGCAACGGAAGAGCAACTCAGGCCTCTTGCACATCTCTCCGAGGACGTGGAGAAAATGTATACCTCATACGCAACAATGTATGAGGATCTACGAGGAAAGACAGAGCAACTGGCCCGTAACAGGCAGGACGTAATTGTCGAAGTTGGGAAACGGCTGGAAAGATGGAGGGAAGTTGTCTCCAATTTCTTAGATTCACTCGAAAGCCACTACAATCAGATTCTGCAAGAAGTAGGAGCGACCGGCGAACTGAGGCTCTCTGTTGGAAAGAACGTTGACCAAGCGGGGCTTGACATCCTAGTGGGATTCAAAGGTGTACCTCCGACACGCCTTGATTCGCTTACTCAGAGCGGCGGCGAAAGGAGCATAGCACTCATAGCATTCCTGCTCGCACTGCAACAGCACATCTCTTCTCCATTCAGAGCCATCGACGAGTTCGATGTTCACATGGATCCGAAGAACAGAGAAGTAATCTCAAGGCTGATTGTTTCAAGCGCGAGAGAGGTAGGAGACACACAGTACCTCGCCATAACCCCAGGGCAAGTCGCCGTCCCAGATGCTGACGTCCACGTAATCGTAGTCCAGAACGTAGAAGGCGCTTCAGTCGTAGCGCAGGTGAAGTAGGTGGCATCATCAAGCGCGAAACCTGAACGTGTCAGGTTAGCATCTGGCAGAAAGGACTTGCGCGAGCTTATCCAGACCTGCGAGGCCATAAGAGAACACAAGTTCAATCCTTTCTTTTTGGATGTGGCTCTTGCCGTCGAAACTCTACGCAAGTACTTCCCTTTTTGGGGCTCTCTTGACGATCATTGTCTAGACGCTCAGACGATCAATGACTTGGCTGAAGTGCTTAATCTCCAGAAGAGCCAACTCAGGTATCAGTCAAGCGCGCTATACACCGCACCGGAGATGCTTGAGAAGAAGCTGCGCACGCTATCCGTGAAACGACTCGGCGAGATATTCTTGAAGTCTTGGCATCCGATAGTGGAAAGAGAACAACTCACGGTTGAAGGAGTCCGCGAGGGGCTTCGCTACTGGGACGAGACGCTCTCGTTTGAGGAAAGACGAAAGAGACTTCATCTAGGCAGACCTGCTCCGCCGACACCTACCGATCTCGACTCCCTCGTGAAATCCGGCATCATGACTCGCGAGGACTTCGCGAAGAACCTGCGCAGACTGTGGGAGGAGCTTCAAACACAGACAAAGGAAAGCGGCTCAGTTGACTATTGGTCATTTGTGCGGCGAGACAACTACCAGGAAACCGTGCAGCGTGCATACTACGTGAGTTTTCTCCTAACCTATGGCTTCGCCAAGATGGCACGTGACTCCACTGGTATGAAACTGGCATGGGTGGAGACACCTACCGGGAAAGTCGCGCAAGGAATGGTCAGCTATCCAATCGCAATACCGCGAAAGAGCGAACCCGAAGTCGTACAAGGAACATCAATGTGATGAGAAATGCAAGAGACAAGCGATGAGAAACGGTTCTACAGTGACAAGCTAAAACATGCGATTCACCTGCTACTCTTCAAACGAGGAAAGATGCCCGGAGCGAAAGAGTGGGAGCTGAAGGCTAGCCTCGGCAAGAACTACAAAGAAGTCGTCAAACAGCTTGATACTCTCCTATCAGACTTCGATCTTCAGGTGAAGAAAGTCGAGCCTGAACGCCCCCAGAATCGACCACTCGCTGAGGGATCCCTCGAAGAGAGCACAGATGATGCCCGATACTTCCTGACCCTGAGAGGAACTCTCACTCCAAAGGAAGCTAGGTTGTCTGGATGGCGAATCGACAACCTCGCAGCGCTCACCGTTGCCATTGCTTACATAGTCACAAAACAAGGCAAGGCTCCACGAGAAGAGATTGAGAAGCTTCTTGCTGAGAAAGCTGGGAGATGGAAGACTCTTACCCTCTTGGATGCCTTCACGCGGAACGGCTACCTGAAGGAAGATGAGGCCGGGTCCATGTCACTGGGTTGGCGCACAAGTTCTGAGGTGAGCCTCAGAGACCTGATGACGCTGTTGGCAGAGACGGGACGCTAAGACTTCGCCTCTGCCTCAAGAGACTTCTTGAGTTCGCCCACGAACAGATTCGCATGCTTCTTTGTCTTGATCAAGCGACTGTACTCATGCTTTCGTATGCTCTCGGATGCTTTCTTCAGCTCATCTTGCTGTGCGTAATGATCGTGCACTTTGCTGCGACTCAGGACTAAGAGAACCTTCCCGGTGTAGAATCCGTCGAGGTTCTGACCTTTGCACATGGGGCATGTGCATGTGAGTTTCTTTCCGTGTAGGCCAGTCCATTCCTTCCTCTTGAAAACCCCCCATCCTGATTTGTCGAAGACATTGATCTTGTCCTTCGTCAGGGGAACCGGCGGAGGGGGGACCACCCATCTGGAGTAACTGTCAATTCCGAAGAAGGGCATGAGCATGCCTTGAGAACTTGGCAACATATGACGCGCAAACCTGATCTTTGGAGGAGTTTGGAAAGCGTGAATCCATGTGCCTGGGTGCTTCTTCTTGATCTTCTCGACTGCTCTGAGCGTGCAATAGTGAAAGCCTCCTCTCATGTTCACCCCTAGAAGACGCAACTTGCTCTTCAAGACCGGCGAAGAAAACAGCTCGAATTCTCTCTGGGTCTCTGACGCCTGCACTATCGGCATAATCGGTTTGTCGATGCGTTTCTTCTCCATCCACCTTGTAGCGAACTTCAGCAAAGAAGCGAAGTCATCAGGGCTCATGCCTGCAGCCTGCTGGACGGTGATGACATCCATGTCCGCAAAATACTGAAGGTCGAGCAGAGTCCGCAGGTCCTCTGCATCACTGTAGGTGGCTTCGCCCTTGAAGACCAAGAACAGTAGTCTCGCGACGTCCTCGAATCCTCCGGACTCGCGCGAGATCCTGCGTGCAAAATCGCGAAGAGATTCCTCCTGCTTCAGGAT
>JBAVVE010000111.1:0-7801 GCA_049697135.1 Bathyarchaeia archaeon
CCGGGAGACCATCTCATCTCCTGCTTCCTGTGGTCCCTCGCACCATGAGCTCAGCACGTGGCGACCATGCTGCACAGCGGCGACGCAAGCCGATCGAGTAAGTAAGAGGCTTTCACGGGAGCGGCTCTTGCCAGAAATGGCAGGCGACCTGGTGTTCGCTTGTCGCAATCTGCATTTCAGGCTCTTTTGTCTTGCATGTTTCCTTTGCAATTGGGCACCTCGGATGGAACCTGCAACCTGAAGGCACATCAACTGGGTCAGGAACCTCCCCGCTAAGTACGATCTTCTTGCGCTGCAATGTTGGATCCGGAACGGGCACAACAGAGATCAATGCTCTAGTATAGGGGTGCTTGGGTTCTCTGATCACGCTGAATGTCGGCCCCATCTCCACGATCTTGCCTGAGTACATCACTGCTATTCTGTCACCGACCGCCCATGCAAGCGAGAAATCATGCGTGATTAGCACAAACGTTGCCCTTCCTTTCCTCTTGATGTCAAGCATTATCCTAAGGATCTCGGAACGCATCGAAACGTCAACCATCGATACCGGCTCATCAGCGATGACCAACACAGGATTGAGTATCATGGAAGACGCTATTCCAACTCGTTGCCGTTGACCCCCACTCAGTTCATGTGGGTATCTGTATAGAAACGTCTCAGGTGGTATCAACCCTACATCAGAAAGGGCCGCCAAAATCCTGTCCATCTTCTCTTTGCGAGTGTCAGCGATCTTGTTCACATGGAGTGGTTCTGAGAGCTGATCTAAGACACTCATTTTCGGGTCGAGCGACTCGTAGGGGTCTTGGAAGATCAGTTGCATCTTCGGGCGGAGGGCTTTGACTGTCTCTTTGGTCGCCGAAGAGAGGTCGGTGGCTATGTCACCTTCCATCAGTTCAATCTTCCCTGATGTGGGATCTATGAGCCTCAGGATGCTTCTAGCGGTGGTTGTCTTGCCGCAACCGCTCTCTCCGACAAGGCAGAAAACCTCGCCTCTACGCACGTCAAAACTGATGCCATCGACCGCGTGTACGAATTTCTCCTTTCTGCCGAAGAGGCCCGCCAGAACACCTGATCTGACAGGAAACCAGACTTTGAGATCTCTAACTTCAAGAACGTTTTCCAAGAAGGTCACCGCTTCCAGCATGCCACGTAGTGATTCCCATCGATGGTCTTGCCAGGCGGAGGTCTACTGCATTCTGTGCTTGCTAGGGAGCACCGAGGGGCGAACCTGCAACCTTCAGGTGGATGAAGTAGGTCAGGTGGGGAACCGGGAATCGAGAGTGGAAGCTCTCTTGAGCCATAGATGTTTGGAAACGCCTTGATGAGGCCTGCCGTATACGGATGGAGCGGTTTCCCGAACACAGTGACGACATCGGCGTATTCGACGAGTTTTCCCGCATACATGATTGCAGCTTTGTCGCATGTCTCAGCAATTACGGAAAGATCGTGCGTAATGAGAATGGTCGATAGCGTGAGTTTCTTTTGGAGGTCTTTGACTAGTTGCTGAATCTGCGTTTTTGTCATGACATCTAGGGCTGTCGTTGGTTCATCGAGGATCACAAGTCGCGGGCTGCAGGCAAGTGCCATAGCGATCATGACTCTCTGCCTCATTCCTCCACTAAACTCGTGAGGATACTCTTTCGCTCTCGCTTTGTCAATCCCCACCAACTCGACCAATCTCTCTGCCGCCCGAATCGCATCTTCCTTAGACGACTTCGAGTGGAGGAGAATGGGCTCAGCGATTTGGTCAACAATCGTCTTTACTGGATTCAGCGCATTCATTGCACCTTGGAAGACTATTGAGATGTCCTTCCACCTGATTCCCCTCAGTTTCCTGCCTGACATCTTGGCTATGTCTTGACCTTTGTACAGAACCTCGCCGCCAACGATGTTTGCATTTGATGGAAGAAGCCTCATGATCGAGAGGGCAGCGGTTGTCTTGCCGCATCCCGACTCGCCTGACAGTCCCAGAGCTTCGCCCTCGCTCAGGTCAAAGCTCACATCATCCACGGCTTTGACGGAGCCGCCGTCAGCTCGGTAATAGGTCTTGAGTCCGTTGACCTTGAGCAAGTCTGTCAGGCTTTCCTACCCCTCAACCTTGGATTCGAGATCTCCTCAATCGAGTAGCCGATCATCGTGAATCCCATCACGAGAAGTATGATTGCCACTCCAGGAGGAAGGAGCCACCACCATGCTCCTCGATATACCGCGCTGTTTGATAACGCAAAGTGAAGCATCATTCCCCAACTGATTGTGGTCACGTCTCCGAGTCCGAGGAAATCCAACGTGACTTCGGCAAGAACCGCACCCGCCACTGTCAGGACTGCATTCGCAAAGACAAGCGGAAACACGTTCGGCAGAATGTGTTTGACCATGATTCGGAAGTCGCCTGCGCCTACTGCCTTCGCCCTTTCCACGAATTGTCTTTCCTTGACCGTGAGAACTTGTGATCGAATGATTCTTGCAGTGCCGCTCCAGCCCGTGATGCCGATGACAAAGATGATCACCCAGAGGAGGGGGATTGGGGTTTCCATGGCTTCGAATACTGCGACCAGCACTATCATCAACGGTAGGTATGGGATCACCAAGAAGAAGTCTATCACTCGTTCCAGAAACTCACCTAGGGATTTTGCATAGTAGCCGGCAAATAGGCCGATCCCGGTGCCCACAACTATGGATATGAGAGTCGCGAAGACACCGACGATGATCGAGACCTGTGTTCCAATGATCATCTGGCTGAACAAGTCATGTCCAAACCAGTCTGTCCCAAACCAGTTTATGCTGTTGGGCGGCAGCCATGTCCTTATAGGATCTATCGCGCGCGGGTCAAATGGTGAGATAGCATCAGCTGACGCGGCGAC
This sequence comes from Bathyarchaeia archaeon, assembly GCA_049697135.1. Classification (GTDB taxonomy): domain Archaea; phylum Thermoproteota; class Bathyarchaeia; order 40CM-2-53-6; family 40CM-2-53-6; genus CAVPLU01. Next base: position 2,862 of record JBAVVE010000111.1, read on the forward strand.
AATGAAGAAGAGCACAACTATGGCAAGGCCAAGAACCCCTTTCCTGTTTGCTGAATAGACATCCCAGAACCCGGAGAACCTGCGCCATGACAGAAGCAGTGCTTCTCTCATTGTAGTCTCACTCTGGGATCGATGTATGTGTAGATGATGTCCGCAGCGAAATTGGCGATGATGACTAGAACGGCATCTATGAAGAACAGCCCTTGAAGCAGGGTGTAGTCTCTGAATTGAATCGCCATGTATGTGAGCATTCCAATGCCCGGGTAAGAGAAAATAATCTCAGTCTGCAATGCCCCCCCAACTATGAAACCCACGGCGATCGCTACAGTTGTCACTGAAGGCAACAATGCATTCGGCACAACATGAGTCCTTAGGACCTGCTGTTCGGTGAGGCCCTTTGCCCTCGCGGTGAGGACGAAGTCCTCGGTCATGACATCCACGATGGAGTTGCGCATTATCATCAGGTACTCTGCAAAACTCACAAGCGTGAGAGTGACAACCGGAAGGACAAGGTGCATTCCCACATCTTCTATCTGCTGGAAGATGTCCGCGTACGCCATTTCTGGGGTCCTCACTCCTCCGACGGGGAAGATTCCAAGCTGTACTGAGAAGACCATGATTAGGACGATTCCAAGCCAGAACGTTGGCATGGACCATGTTGTGAGACCAAAACCAGTTGAGATGAGATCGAACTTCTTGCCTCTCTTCCATCCAGCGATCGCACCGACGCTGAAACCGAGCAGGATCGCGATGACCTCAGAGATACCGACCAAGAGAAGAGTGTTCGGGAGCCACGCCGCGATAACATCCGAGACGGGCGTCTTGTAGTAGAACGAGTAGCCGAGATTGAGCTGAAGCGTCTGAACGATATACGTCGAGAGCTGAGTGAGCAGCGGCTTGTCGAGGCCGTAGAATTCCCTCATTCTTTCAATAAGCGAGAGAGGCACGTTGTGGCCTCGCGGTATCAAGATCCTGGCCGGATCTCCAGGCATCACTCTGAATAGAACAAAGTTGAATATGATAACGACGATCACGGTGATGAACGCGTAGGCGGCCTTTCTCGCGAGATAGACAGCTCTCGATCGCGCCATATCCGTCACCGCTCTTCAAGAAGGAGAGAGAATTGGGATAGAGTCGCCGGCACGGGGACTGAGCCTCGACGGCAAGGCTTTAGTGCGTCGCACATATAATAGCGATTCCGTGAGCAAGCCTTGAAGAGAAAGTATCTGCTCGATTTTCTCGCAAAGCTTCCCGTAGTCCTACTGATAGCAGTGATTTCGACGAGCTTAGTCTGCAACCCACAGCTGGTGAGCGCCCAGCAAGAGACGACCTTGAGGCTGGGCATCACAACATACCCTGACACTTTCAACCCTATGACGTTTGTCATGTCAGAAACAGGAACCCTGCTCAGCATGATCTACGACATGGGCATACAGATGCAAGGTCCGAAGAACGATCCCGTTCCTGACTTGGCTGAGAGTTGGGAGGTCTCACCGGACGGACTGACATGGACATTCCACTTCGTGCGCAATGCGAAGTGGCATGACGGAGTCCCCTTCACGTCGGAAGACTTCAAGTTCACGTTGGACTACTGCACTGACTATCCCAATTTCGACGAGGCCCTGCAGCAATCCATGGTCATAAGCTACATGAGTACGATAGTGAGCACAGAGACCCCTGATCCCTACACGGCCATCGTTCACATGAGCGAGCCTTTGGCGGACTTCGGCCAACCCTGGTTCTGGATCATACCGAAGCACATCTGGGAGAACGTACCAAAAGAAGAGGCTGCAACAAGCTTCGAGAACAATCCACCGATAGGCACGGGGGCTTTCAAGTACGTAGATTCCAAGATCAACGAGTACGTCAAACTCGACGCAAACAAGGAGTACTTCCTTGGCGCACCAAAGGTCGATCACCTCATCTTCAAGTACCTGGCTGACCCCGACACAATGGTTCAAGCGCTGATCGCCGGAGAGGTAGATGCAATCATTCCTCCCTCAGGCTCTGTAGAGAAACTGAAGACTGAGAAGAACATCAAAGTGGAAATGTGGCCGAGCCGCTCAGTCAGCGAGCTGGGTTTCAACACCTGGACCGATCCATCTTCCAAAGGAAACCCTGCGTTGCTCGACTACAGGTTCAGGCAGGCGTTGGCACATGCTGTCAACAAGGACGAGATAATCAGCCTCGCATACCACGGGATAGCAGAGCGGGCCGAGTCCCTGCTCCCACCCTCAATGGTGGCATACTACTGGGAACCGTCCTCTGAAGAGAGGTTGGAGTTCAACATCGCCAAGGCAAACCAGATGCTGGATGATCTGGGATACAAGAAATGGGACGCCACCCACACCTTCAGAATCGACCCCACCACCAAGAAGCCATTCACACTGGACTGTCATGTCACCAATGATTCCACAGAGCTGATCAGCGCCGGCAACCTGTTGGTCAACTGGTTCAAGGAGATCGGCATAGACCTCAAGCTGCATGTAGTCGATTCAGCTCAGATGATTGACGCCAACCTCGCTGGAGAGATGGACCTCTACTTGTGGGGTTGGGGCTTTGACTGCGATCCAGACTTCGCCCTCTCAGTGCTCACGACAGATCAGATCGGAGCATGGAGCGACTGCTTCTACGGCGATGAGACCTACGATGCGCTCTACTTGAAACAACACATCGCCGCCGACCCGCAAGAGAGACAGAAGACAATCGTTGAGATGCAAGAGTACCTGTACGAGCAGTGCCCTTACGTGATGCTCGCCTACTCATCGAACATTGTGGCGCATCGGACGGACACATTCACCGGATGGGCTGACGTGTCACAGTACCCAGGCTGGGACGTGTACTGGTGGAAGTACGCCGCTGACCTGGTTCCAGTAGGAGCTGAAACCACGACACAGACCGGGACAGCCACACAGACGACTACACCGACGACTGCGCAGACACCAGGACTAGGGATGGAAATCTACGCCGCTGCAATCGCCATTGTAGTGATCATCGCAGCTGCCGCAATCTTGCTTAGGAGACGGGGTAAGGAACCTACCGACAAAGAAGAACCTTAACCCTCTCTCTCCCCTTTTTTTTATAATCCACGTCCGGATTCTCTCCAGCAAGGAGGAATCAGTCACGGTTGGAGCTGCCCTCGATGTGAGGGCTGCACGCGAACTAGTTGAAGGAATTCCCCCCTACATTAGTTTCAGAACTGTTGCCGAGTTGGATGAATCGTCACGCCGGCTCGCCGAGAAGTACCCGAACACTGTCGAGTTGAGAACGATAGGTGAATCCTCAGAGGGCAGGGAGATCACGGCACTTGTCATCGGCGAAGGCGACAAATCGGCTTTCATGTACGGCTTCACCCATCCCAACGAACCTATTGGGTCGCTAACCATAGAGTACTTGGCATCGAGGCTCGCAGCCAGCGCGGAACTGAGGAAAAAGCTTGGATACAGATTCATCCTGGCCAAGGTGATAGATGTTGATGGAGCCAGACTCAACGAAGGATGGTTCCGAGGCCCATTTGACCTACTGACTTATTCTGAGAACTACTATCGCCCTCCACCGAACGAGCAGGCAGAATGGACATTCCCCATCGACTACAAGACACTCCATTGGCAAACGCCGAACCCAGAGACGAGAGCCATAAAGAAGATCGTGGACGAATTCAAACCCGCGTTCACATACATACTCCATAACGCAGACTTCTGCGGCGTCTACTACTACCTCAGCCACGAGCTTCCGTCAGCCTATGCGGAACTGAAGAAGATCCCCAGTTCAGAGCGGCTACCATTGCACAAGGGCGAACCACCAGATGAGCCATACCTCAAGAGCCTCGACGAAGGCATATACCACGACTACGGCGCGACCGACGAATACGATTTTCTTTCGAGCACCCTGGGCTGTGATCCAGCAACAAGAATTGACTACGGAACATGCTGCTACGAGTACATCCTGCGGATGTATGGCGGCTTCTCTCTGACATGCGAGCTTCCGTACTTCTACGATGAGAGAATCATGGATACTGCCCCGGCCCGATCAAGGCGGCGTGACTTGCTCCTGGAGAGCCTCAAGATCGAAGCGGACACCCGCAATCTCGTCAATCATGTCTTGGAGGAATCCCGTGAAATGCTCAACGTGAAATCTAGGATCTATCGTTCGATTCAGTATCTCGTTGGCAGCTGGTCTGAAACTGAGGAGACCATGCGTAAGCACTCAGAGGACCAATCGTTCGACCGCGCAGCCACAGTCGCAGAGGAGTTTGATCTCACGGTGCTCAAAAGATTCTCCCAAATGCCGATACTGGGAATGATGGAGAGGCTCCTCAAGGAGGCCGAGGCAGGAAAACGTAGTCAGAAGCTAGGCCAATTGCGTGAGGAAGCCCGCTCGCGCCTTTTGCAGCTCAACGCTGACATTTCACGAGAATCCAATCCCCAAGTGATTCCAATACAGATCCTCGTCAGAATCCAACTTCAGAGCGCTATCGTCTGCTTGAAACACCTAGAGTCCCGCAAGTAGGCTTCAGCAAGCACCAACGAGTGCCATCACGATCAAGCGATCATTTCCCATCAGAGATGCTGTCAACGAGCCTTTGGTAGATCCCGAGCTTCTCCAACCCTGCCTTGATCCCATTCTGTGCTTCTGGGATTTTGTTCTCCTCGAAGTACCTTTCCACTTCCTCGACTCTCCCGATTCCGAGAATGGGGACACAAGACTGTAACAATAGTGAAAGCTCCCCCGTGCCCTCATAGACTTCTCTCAGATGCGACATGTTGAGCTTGATCCATGCCCAAGCTGTGTCCCTAGCAGAGGGGTTTCTTGTAGTCGCCGCGATCAAGGTCATCTGATCTTGCCTCTTTATTTCGCCCCTCTGAGCCAGTTCGAGCGACTGGGAAAGCAACCGCGGTTCCTTGAACGTCGCCATCGAAACTAGCAACCTGACCTTCTCC
>JBAVVE010000112.1:0-4585 GCA_049697135.1 Bathyarchaeia archaeon
TGGCCGACTCATCATCGGTAAAACAGGAGCGCGACATCGAGAAATACGACAAGGCGAACGCGCTTGACCGCAAGATCAATGATTTGAGAGCCCACATCTTCGCCAATCTGTCAGCCACCGACCTGAAACGGCGTAAGATCGCAACGGTCAGCTACCTGATCGATGCCCTCAAACTCAGGGTTGGTGACGAGAAGGACAAAGACGAAGCTGACACAGTCGGAGCCACAACACTACGACCCGAACACATCAAGATCCACGAAGGCGGGCGCGTCCTCTTCGACTTTCTCGGAAAGGATTCTGTACGCTGGTGCAAGGAAGTAGAGCTGCCACCACAAGTGATCGACAACATCAAGGAATTCATGACCACCGCGAACTCATCCATCTTCGATGGAGTAAGATCAGACAAAGTCAGAGACTTCCTGAGCGAAGTCGTTCCAAGCCTTTCCGCAAAGACATTCAGAACATACCACGCCTCGAAGGTCGTCGGCGAGTATCTGAAAACCACGAAAGTCAGCAAAGATGACCCCGAGTACATCAAAAAGAACGTCGCCACATTGGCGAACCTTGAAGCTGCGATCGTCTGCAACCACAAGCGGAAACTGCCAAAGAACTGGGAGAACTCGCTGGCAAAGAAGATGGAAAGACTCAAGGCGCTTCAAGCAAGGAAGACGAAGAAATCCGCTGAAGGCGTGAAAGCTCTGAAGATCAAGATAAAGACAATGAAGGCGACAAGAGACTACAATCTGGGAACTTCTCTCAAGAGCTACGTCGATCCTCGCCTCTACTACCGCTGGGGAAGGAAAGCAGACTTCGACTGGAAACTCTACTACTCGAAGACACTGCAGCGCAAGTTCTCTTGGGTCGAGAGGAACCGCTAGCTCAGTGTGCACGACCCCAACACTTAGCCAACTGGGCCGAGCAAGCTAGAACATCGCTTCGCCGCCGTTCACGTGCATGGTCTGTCCAGTTATGTAGCTGGCTTTGTCTGAGGCCAGGAATGCAGCGGCGTTTGCTATGTCTCTCGGCTGACCGATTCTGCCGAGCGGAACAAGCTCCAATGCTTTCTTCATCTCTGCGGCTGTCGTTCCTGCGGTCATATCTGTCTCAATCCACCCGGGAGCGATTGCGTTCACAGTGATGTTGTAGTGCGCTAGTTCCAACGCGAGTGATTTTGTGAGTCCGACCACTGCGGCTTTGGACGCTCCGTAATGGGCTTCATGGTCTGTCCCTGTGAATCCAATGAGTGAGGAGATGTTGATGATGCGCCCCCACTTCTTCTCCCGCATTTCGGGGCTGAAGATCTTGCTGCAGAAGAAGGCTCCGTCGAGGTTTACGCCGAGGACACGCCTCCACTCCGCTTCGTCCATGTCCCACGATTTGAGGTGGTAATGGACTCCAGCGTTGTTGACTAGGATGTTGACTCCATCGAATTCTTTCAGCACACGCTTCCGCATGCTCTCCACTTCGTCGAGTCTTGAGACATCCGCTTTGACGACAAGAGTTCGCCGGCCTAGCTCCTCTATCTCTTGCCCGACTGCTCCGGCTTTGTCATCTGAGTGAGTGTAGTTGACAACGACATCCGCGCCTTCCCGCGCCAACTCCACGGCTATTGCTCTTCCAATTCCCCTCGATGCGCCAGTGACAAGGGCAACCCTCTTTCCTAGGAGATCCAATCGCATCCCACGAGATGCCAAAGACCGTTCTTTCCAGCTAATATCTCTTCGATCACATCTACTCCGTGCGTGAAGCTCTCGGCAACCATTAAATCAGTGCAAGTTATCATGGCGTCGTGATGCGGGGGTCGCCCAGCCAGGTCAAAGGCGCAGGACTGAGAAGTCACAGACTTCGTCCAAAGGCTCCTGTCCCGTAGGGGTTCGAGATTCGGAACATCACAGCAGTGGATTCCGGACGAAAGGGTTCAAATCCCTCCCCCCGCACCAAAAACTTGCGCGTACAGCACAAGATTCCTGCATCTTGGAACTGGAGTCGGCAGATCGTGCGATCTTTCTCTTTGTAGTTCTTTCTCAATTCGCAAAACGGTTCAAGACCACCAAGGTACTGGCCTTCCGTGACTCGAGACATTGATGTCAAGCTGCAGATACGCTGGCTCTACAACGTGCACAGCTTACTGAGGCCCTCTTCCTATGTTCAAATCTTGGGAGATGCAGCCTGTCGCACCAAAGAGTTAATTTGTATTCTCACGTATTACATGTATAGAGAATGGGTGGCCATGCAAAAGCTTGCTGAAAGGGAGTCAATAGTACCGGTTCGTTTCTCACAACGCGAAATCGACGCGATAGATAGAGCTGTGCAAAGGCTTGGAACCAAGTCTAGAAGCGCGCTCATTAGAGAGGCCACACAGAAATACGTTCGAGAAGCAGGTAGCCTCAAAGTGATCGAGATACGCAATGACGTGACTCCGAAAGACGCCAAGGCAGAGATTGTCGCTTACCTTAGAAAGCACAAAGAGGCTGAGACATTCGACATTGCGAACGACCTCAGACTCGACCTAGACCTTACTGTCAGGGCTTTGAAGGCGCTCTGGGAGGAGGGCAAAGTGGCTTGATAGGGAAAGAGGTCGGAGACAAACTTGTCGCAGAGCAGATCGTCTGCGAATGCCGAAAGCTGAAGGGGCCTGTGCTCATACACAAGGGCGCTCACAGAGCCCAAAGATATGTCCTGTACGGTCTCCCCGCAGAGGCCGTGATAGCGAGAAAATGGAGGCTAATCGAGTAATTCCTCAATAGATGCACAAGTTGTGCGAGTTTTGAGCATGATTCTTGCGTTCCGGCAGTTCCAAATCCGAGTGTGAATCTATCCCCCCGCACCATCTCCGCTTGTCGTTTCAAGCAGGATCCTTGTTGTTTCTTGGACCGGGAAGACATCTCACGCGCTCGCTATGCAAGTAGCTGAGGGTTCGTTCTACAGCAAGAGGGATGGGAACCAAGTAGTTCACCTGCTACGTTGTGTGCAAATGCCCGGCAACAATGGTGAGTATGTGGCAAAAACTAGGGTGGCTGTCACCCTCGTTTTGTGCGCTAGGATGAGTCACCAATACAGCCCGCACACACTCAGAAACCATCATTTTCGACCCTATCGCACGACTTCCTGACGGAAAGAAGCTGGGTGCAATGCACCCTGCAACGCACGCTTGTATTCTCGCCCTAGTTTTTGGACGTCAAACGTGTATTGCAGGGGAGCCTCTTGAGAAAGGGCCGGCAAGGATTTAACAGTCATGCCCCAGTTCCGCGGAGAAGACAGATGGTCGTCGCGGGAGGCAAGGCCACCAAGCGGACACGCCTCGGCAAGATAACAGCATCACTAACCCGTGGCACACTTAGGTCCGCGCAGTCATGCATCACGGGGGGTCTAGACTATCACGTCATCGACTCCGAATGGAAGATGAACTATCTCCTTGATGACGAAGTGGGTGCACTCCTGCGAGTCTCCGACCCAAAGATCACCACCATCCTGACCTACTCAACACGACACTCGTACTGTGAGAGAAACATTCGACAGGCCTTAGAGGGGGCATCTGATTCAGAGAAGTTTGGCTTGTGCCTCGTTGCCGGGAACACCGCTTACTTAGACATTGACGAGCGGAGGCGCCCTTTGGCGAGGACAATCCGCGAAGCCGTCAAGTTCGCGAGGAGAAATGGTGAAGATCGGCAAATCTGGATTGGCACCGAGGGAGTGCTTCGCCTCGCAGCAGAACTGACGCTTGAATATGGCCTTACGCCGTTCTTGCTGTTCGATAGGAACCTGGAACCAAACATCCATTTCCTGAAGGACCACGGCATAGAACACTTCGCGGTCTATGTTCCATACTACGTCGCGGTCAATACCAGAAGAGTGCTCCATGACGTTCTTTTTCGCCTCTCTGGTTACATGCTTCGCAGAAAATGGGTTCGCGAGGAAGCCAGACGACTCAACTACGACCTCTCGCTGCCCATGCTGAGGAACCTTGTGCAAGAAAAAAGACCCTTGTCGAAGAGACTCCTGAAGAGCCCGCTTGGCACATTGCTAACGCAGGCCGCGTCTTCTCTGTCCGTCTTCGGAACCCCGCGAATTGTGGAGGAACGTCTGAGAAGCATCGCGAAGCTTGGACCTAGAGTGGTGGTAGGCCTACCAATCAAGGAGAGCGAGGACCAGGTCCTAGCGTTCGGCAAATGCCTCGCAGCCATCAGACACTGACACGCAAACACACTGTCCCTCTTCAATCATTTACGGACGGTGCCGAAACCTGTTGTTCCGCGGATATCGCAATGCGAGGCGGCATAGAGCGGCGAAATCCCAATATCTGTCTTGGATTCACGCCGTATTCCACTCAATCTCCAATAGCCTAATCCTATTCCCCACGTACGAGAGGCTAGCCTGTGAAGGAGAAACCTCGAGCGGCGAGTGATGATATCGGATGGAAATCGCGATCGAACTCCTCGATCAGAGAATACAGGAGATAATTGCTGACCGAGAACACGCGTACAGCAGACAGTTCTCAGCTGCAGCAAGCCAGACTATGAAAGCAGTCAAGTCTGTCGAGAAAGCAGCGGCGAACTTGGCTGACGCCACTCGAAGAGCGTGGGGA
>JBAVVE010000113.1:0-1559 GCA_049697135.1 Bathyarchaeia archaeon
GACGCCATGACAATCCCTTCGGCCCCACCACTCCTACTACCTAAAGCGGCTCTTTCGAATCAGAGCGGAAAAGTTCGGCGTCAGGAGTTCGCACTGTCGTCTCTCGCAGATGCTTTCTCTTGCGGAATGTGTGGGCGAGTTCTGAAGCTGATAATGTTTAATTATCGCTCAACCAAGGACACCCCGGAGCTGGCGGCCATGGCTGGGAGCTAGGACCCGTTCCCATTTCGAACACGGAAGTGAATCTCCCAGGCGATTCAAGCGGTAGTGTGTTCCGCAAGGCCACGCGAAACTTGGACAGCTGCCAACTCCATATCCATCTTTCTTGCTAGAACTATCGATCAATGTTTATAACGGCGCCCGGTCGTAGTGGCCGACCCGTTGAGGATACTGATTTGACATTTGATGTGGCGCTTCAGCTCGCCCCAACCGGAGGAGGAAGCAGTGTCCTTTCGAGTCTTATGAACCTCGTAATCTTCGGGATGATCTTTGCCTCCTTCTTCTTTGGTCAACAGATACAGAGTCGGATCGCAATCCTTCAACTGGACGGTGCGGTGAGGAAACTCGAATTCATCAAGAATGACGCGAAGGCTCTAGCTATCAGAACAATCAAGAGCATCGGAAAACCAAAAGAGGATCCTTCACCTGCGCTGTCAGGTCTTCTTGAGCAGTTCTTGATCGCTCCTGTCGACCTTGATCCTGCCGGAATCATTGGCAAGCTGGATCACCTCTTGGATGTTCGCGACCTGAGGTTCAAGAGCGATGTCAAAAAGATCGCTCCGGAGGCAACCGATGCCCAAGTGAACAATCTCGAGAATCTGGTCGAAGCATCATGGGCACTCAACCTGCTTTTCAAAGTGGTGAGACACTTCTACCTCCTCGGTAAGAAGACCTCAAGCTTCTACGTGATACTGCAACTTCAGATGTTGCTGCCATTGATCATGCAGGAGGCGGAGGCGTACTCTGGTGCCGCGAAAGCGTTTGCTCAGGGACACCCAGTAGGTGACGGAGCGGGAGCGCTCGTGGCGTCGAGGCTTATGAGGGATCATCAGAAACGGGAGGTCGAGAAGGACGTCATGGTTGCTGAAACAACGATCGAGGGGCGTCGAGTAATAGCTCTTAAGGCTAAGGGGCCGGGCGGAAACGTCGGAAAGCCTGGGGACGCCATTCGCACACTGATCAAAGGGAAGAAGGGAAAGGTCGCGATGATAATCATGGTCGATGCCGCACTCAAGTTTGAGGGAGAAAAAACAGGGGAGATAAGCGAGGGCATCGGAGCCGCCATCGGAGGAGTCGGGACAGAACGATTCAAGATAGAAGAGGAAGCGACGAAGCACAAGATCCCCGTGTATGCAATCATAGTCAAAGAGAGCATTCAGGAAGCTATCACCCCGATGAAGAAAGAGATAGTTGAGGCTGCAGACGGCGTCATTCAAAGAATCAAAGCTCTGATTCAAGAGAGGACGAAAAAAGGCGACCTCATCATAGTCGCGGGAATAGGCAACACGGTAGGGATCTCACAGTAGGCGATGAAGTTGGAAGCAAAACCCAGCAGCATC
>JBAVVE010000114.1:0-1770 GCA_049697135.1 Bathyarchaeia archaeon
GTGTCGAGATCATTCGCGCAATACACATGAGCTGGCGTCTTCCGGGCAGCTTCAAAGAAAGCGAGCTGAAGAGTAATGATCTGAAGCATTCTGACAATGATCCGCAGGGCAGATCGCGGCTTGATGCGTAACGCGAGCCGACCCAGGCCAAGAAGGACATTGCCCCTTACTCTGAGGATCTCATAGTTGGAACGTTTCTCCCGGGCGGGAGTCCTTGCGGAGGCGATACAAATGACATTCACTCGGAAACCGTGCGCCCCAAGGGTCTCCGCGTGCCGTGCCACTCTCGGATCATTCACCATGTCGTTTCGCACGAGCATGCACACGCGGAGCCCCCTTTCCTCACGACGGGTTGTACGCATACTCGTTGTCATGATCCGCGCGATCCCATGCTGCTTCGAGCTTACGTCTCAAGCGGAACGAGCTGTAGACTGTAAGATTAACGTAACGTGGCTGGTTGTTAAAGGGAGCATATGCACTCAATTGTCGCGAGTGCTGATCACTTCACGGAATGTTTGGCTTGAGAGATGCAATCGACAGGAGGCTCATCTAGTGCTTCCCCGCACCAGTCGAGCTGACCACGGTCTTCCTTGTGCGTTGGCTGAAAACACTTATTAGGAGTGACTTCTCCCTGCGTCAACTGTTAGGTCTACAGTGGAAGACTTGCTGTTAGCCGTAACGTGTATGTGCGTAGGCCAACGCTGCTTTTCCCTGTCCTAGCGTAGAACGACTGTGACGTGAGGTGAATCTGTTAATGTCCGAGGAAACAGGATCCGGTGGCAGATCATTCAACAAGCCAGTTGAAGAGGGCAAAGAGTACGAGGTTGACATCAAAGAGACCAGCCGCAGAGGCGACGGCGTCGCCCGCGTGGAAGGCTTCGTCATCTTCGTCCCCGAGACCAAGCCTGGTGAGCACGTTAAAGTGCGCATCACTCAGGTTGGCCCAAGATTTGCAACCGGCGAGGTCGTGAAGTAGACACCGCCGAAGGTATTGCCGCCGAATTTCTTGGCGACATCTCTCCCTGCTATTTTCTTTCAATCACTCGGTGCAGCTTGCTCTGTTGTTGACGACGATAGCGGAAGGCCGGCGCAGCCAACCTGTCCTCTGACCCGTCTGTTGAAGTTGGGGCAGATGAAACATTCTATGAAGGAGACCCTCTTCGCTTTGACCGGGCAGTCTACGGCTTCCTTCTTCATCTTTGCCAGAGCTTTCCCCTTCACGGCTCCTTTTATGGCCTCGAGGGTTTCCTTGGGCGCAGGGACCGGCTTGGGTACTTCGACAACGTCGACAGTGTATTTGTCGTCTGGACTTTGGCTCAATCTGAATCACGTGAACTCTGGTTCCGTGTCGCTGTAGAATGGACTCTGGATGAGAAACATCATAAATGGCTTGCGATCACCGAAGGTGCTCATTTCACTGGTTGATTCTCTCCTCGACTGAAGTCGGGAGATTCATGCTTCCACTCTGATCCTCTGTTGGGTGGGCATTCCGTTGTTGCGGTTCCACCCGCATCCATCCCATCGTAGAAGCATAGGCCAAACCATTGACCTGACAGCGTACCCGCCGCAGCGAGCCGCCATATTCACGACACAATCTCTTACTCGAACCTTCCCCGCCTATTTTCGGTTGAGAGCCTTATTCGAGTCTTCGGACATCTCAACCACATCTGGGCCTACTGTCCCTTCCGGGTTTGTCTCATTCGGCCCAGCAGATCCGGTGTGTGCCAGACATTTAAGCTGCAAGGGCTCGCTTACTCCACGACCAGAAGT
>JBAVVE010000115.1:0-7208 GCA_049697135.1 Bathyarchaeia archaeon
CTCATGAGCAGGCGCGAAGCGGAGCCGTAGATATGAGCAGGAGAGATGATTGGTCGAGCAGACTCCCCTGTGAAAGAGACAACTCGATACGTTTTGACAGAACAATTCTCGCCCCTCCTCTCTCACAATAGCTATAAGGTCGCTCATGTGAGCCGGGTATGATGCGTTTTGGCGACTCTTCACCTCTGCCCACATTGTGGAAAGCCGCTGCATCCTGTCTTTGGGTCAGACAGATGGATGTGTGGTTCCTGTGAACTCTCGTACGATTTCCCACGCAAGCCAGCCAAGCGAGTCAGGAGACCCAAACGAGTCAGGAAAGCCAAACGAGTGAGAAAGACAACGCGAGTGAGACGTGTCAAGCGAACAAGACCGTCGAGACGGGCTAAACGTGCGATGCGAAGCAGGCGCTAGTAGTCTTCACTAGGCACACTGCTCAGACGTCTCATGCAGAGATGGCTGGCTCAGCAGACTCCCCGATCAAAGAGATAGAGAACGAGCTGTAGGTGAGCGAGCGGACTGTCATGTCTGCCTGTTGCCACAGTGAACACAGAATACGGAATCACCAGGAATCTGTCTGCCACAGTTCTGGCAATAGGCATACGTGGCAGGCTCTCGGCTCTCTGGGCCGAAACATAGGGCCGACCACAGCTGCATTCGTGGCAGAAAGACTCGACAGGATCTGAAGCATCAGCTGTCTGGCCTGCCTACCCTTATACGAAGGTCCACCCATTGTTCGCAGGAACTACTCATGCCTCGGAAGTTGCCCAAGTCGTACCTTGTGAAGCTGAAGGAAGAGCACGTACGCCTCCAAGTCTCCAAGGTCAAGAGTGAAGAGAGGCAGAAGCGACAGGCAGAACAGGGCCTTTCGGGCGTAAGCATGCTGAGGTCTTTTGAAGGTGACTGCACTGCTTGCGGCCAACACGTCCGATTCACAGTTGACGGTCTGGGCTACTGCAAGTGCAACAAGTGCGGTGCTCAGGCAAACTTCAGGCTCGGCGTACCGTAGGAAGACTAGCGCCCCACTGCCTTCACGAACAGGCTGAGGAATTCTCGCATTCGTGAGCTGGGAACCATCGCTCCAGCAGCAAGCATATGTCCGCCACCTTCACCGCCAACTTTGCGGGAGAGCCTAAGCATCAACTTTCCAAGATGTTGACCGCATTCGTCTGTGCCCCGAACCGATATCCGAGCATGCCTGGCTCGCCGTGTCGTCTGGTAGACGAGACTCGAAACCACGTTCGGAACGCCCAGCAGAAGTTCTGCAGTTGCTCCAAGTGCTAGGTGGCCCGCTCGAGCGATCGCCACCCGTCCCCTCACTTCCGCCCGATCGTACAGTTGCTTCTGAATCCTCAACATCCCCACGGCCTGCTGATCAGCAAGGCGACGCACCGCACTCATCTCGTGGGGCAGCTGAAGCGCCGCCAATCCCCTGACGATGTTCTTCCTCAATGCGTCAGTACATTTCCGGGAAGAGAGAGCAAGCGCCAATAGGTGACCTTCGTAAGCGTCGAGGTTCCAGCTCGTCTCTAGTATGACTTGACGCGTAAGACGCCCAGATACCGGTGGATCGGTCACGGCACCATAGGCCGCGAGATTGATCGCCTGATCAGGGAGCACGTCCCTAAGCGAATCCCAAACTAGTACGCTTGCACACTCGTTCAATGAATGGCGAACAATCACCTTTGCCTTCCGTAGGGCCCTCTTCGACTCTGCGGAGAGCAGATGATGATCCACGTAAAGCACATGCTCCGCAATCGCAGAGAGACCACTGATCACTTCTCTCTTCTCATTGAGGCCCAGGTCAGCCAAGATGAGCCAATCCAGATTACGCGGCGCATCCGCCAGAACCCTCTCAAGGTCTTCGTAACCTGTCAGGCTGAACGAGCAATGTGTCGCACAACGGGCAAGGGCCGCGCTAGCAAGTCCGTCAGGGTCATCCTTGTGAGATATGCAGAATACCTTCGATCCGCGAGGAATGTTCACTCGACCTTTCTGGGCCAGTAGAAGACTCATTGAGGGAGACTCATCCCCAGATCGCGTTGGCTTCTTCGAGATGTCCGAAACACTTCCTGACCCTCATAAGTCCTCTCATTCAGAATCTCCCCGAGCACTGAACAAACCAACCAGTTCATTTACGTGAGACTGATCTGAGATCGCGTTCGAATCCACAAAGGGTGTGCGTGCGCTGATACAATGCAAGTCACTGACAAAGAGGTTCGGGAAACTCACTGCCGTCGACCAAGTCACATTCGAAGTAGACAACGGGGAGGTCTTCGGTCTTCTCGGCCCAAACGGCGCCGGCAAGACAACCACAATGCGGCTACTCAGCACATTGCTCAAACCAACCGGCGGAACAGCTACCATTGCCGGCTATGATCTGCTTCGAGAACCTCAGAAGGTACGTGCGTCGATCGGTGTCCTCCCTGAGGATGCCGGACTCTACGACCGCCTCACACCAAAAGAACACCTACTCTACTACGGAAGACTACATGGAATGCCCAAAGATTCACTCTCGAAGAGAGCTGATGAACTCCTCGATACCATGGAGCTGACTGACAGAGCGAACACGAAGGTCGGCGACTTCTCAAAAGGTATGAAACAGAAAGTCGCCCTGCTCCGAGCATTCATTCACGACCCACCTGTCCTGTTGCTAGACGAGCCAACGGCGGGGCTGGACGTGATGAGCGCCCGCCACATCCACGCATTCGTGGAACGATTCCGCCAAGAAGGAAAAGCGATCATAATCTCTACGCATAACATGACGGAAGCGCAGAAACTCTGCAACAAGATAGCGATCATCGACCACGCGAGAATAGTCGGTATGGGAACGGTGGAAGAACTTCAGGCCCTGACCTCGCAAAAGGACCTGGAGAGCATATTCGTGCAACTGGTGACCGAGTGAGGTGCCCGAGATGAATGTCAGAAGGATCGGAGTAATCGCTGCCAAGGAGCTCAAAGATGCACTGCGAGATCGACGAACAATACTCGCGATGATACTGATCCCGATCATCGTTCTCCCGGTTCTGATGTTTCTGCCCATGTTCTTGGCAAACCCTGAGAGGAACCCGGTGCGGGTAGCAGTCATCCAGAGCGACAGCACATCCGACGACTTCCTAGCAACCCTTGCCTCAGCTCAGGTCCACATTGTCAGGATCGGGCGCGAAGAGAACATGACGAAGTTGATCCAAAACGGAGACTACGAACTCGGAATGGTTCTTCCACCCAACTTCTCGCGAATACTTGAAGGACCTGACAAAACCGCGACGATAACAGTCTTTGTAGACCAGAGCAGCACTCGAGGCACGATCGCGTTCAGCCTCGTCCAAGACGCTGTCACAAGATATGCAAATGAAGTCGTTGAGGAAAGGCTGGCAAAGACTGGGCTCCCTCCGGAAGCTCTCAATCCTATAGAGACTGAAGTTCGAGCTGTCACAGTAACAGGAGTAGGCGCGATATTTCTCGTGATACTTCTGCCATTGTTTCTCGGGATCTATGCTGTGACGGGAGCGATGTACTTCATAATGGACACAACCGCTGGCGAGAAAGAACGCAAAACCCTGGAAGCATTGTTGACGATGCCTGCGACTCGCACGGAGATAGTATTGGGGAAGTTCCTGATCGCAGTGCTGATTGCACTGCTTTCTTCCGTGCTTGCGATTCTGGGAATGATGGCAGGCGCTGTTTTCCTCGTGGGTGCCGCCGGCGCAGGTGAACCTTCAGCCGCGGGCATCACTATTTCGTTCACTAACCTCTTGCTGATCGGGTTGGCGACGCTTGTCCTTGCGATGACGAGCGCATCAATTGAGATGGTCATCTCCATCTTTGCGAGAAGCTTCAAGGAAGCACAGAATTTGCTCTCCCCGCTAACGCTGGTTGTCGTGGTCCCTACCATGGCGATGCAATACATGAGCGAACAAACACTCCGCGCATTGGAGATCGCGCCGATACTCAATGCCATGCTGATCATCAGAGACGCGCTTCTCAACAAGGTTGCAGCGTCGAATCTGGCCGTGGAACTCGCGTCCGCATTTATCTACATGGTCATTGCCTTAGCGATCGCAATCAAGATATTCAACAGCGAAAAGGCAATGGCACGCTACTGACATTAGACCTCGAAGGTTCAAAGCCTACCCCCGGCGCTTCCCGACGAACCCCCTACACTGCCAAGCGTTGGGAGACATAGTCTCGTTCGGGCTGTGGATGAACAAACAGGGCTACAGGCACTCTACCGTGCATTACTGTATCCAGGCACTGAAGTCGATAGCACGGCAGGTTAGCCTTCTTGACCCAGAATCTGTCAAGACATACTTGGCGTCCATGGACGTGAGCGAGGCACGCAAGGCAAAGCTGGTCGAAGACCTAGCAAGGTTCTACGCATGGAAGCGTATCCCATTCGAGAAGCCCAACTACAGGCGCGTTGAAAGACTGCCCTTCGTCCCGCTGGAAACCGAGATAGATCAGCTCATTTCGGCTGCCGGCAGAAAGACTGGCACATTCCTACAGCTCCTAAAGGAAACGGGCATACGACCGGGGGAAGCATGGAACCTCAAATGGATAGACCTTGAGAAGAGCACTGTCAATATTCTCCCAGAGAAGAACAGCAATCCGAGACAGTTGAGAATCTCGACACGGCTCATGGCAATGCTCAATCGGCTTCCACGTCGGTACGAGTACGTCTTGCGCAACCCAAAGGTTGATCCTCTGAGGTCGATGGAGGTCTTTAGGCGAAGCGTGGCAGGGCAACGGAAGAGGCTGACACAGAAACTTCAGAATCCCCGCATTAGCGCAATCACAGAGTTCACTTGGACCCTTCTAATTGCCAAGCGAAGCGGTCAATCCCTATAGCCCTCATGCTCTCATAAGCAAGAGCTTGACTCAGTCTGGATTTGAGTTCGTGGGAAGTCCCGGCAATCTGGTGAGTCTATGAAAGAAGTAGAGGAGAACTACGACGTAGTTGTCATCGGATCAGGTATCGGAGGACTAACGTGCGCTGCGTATCTTGCCAAGAATGGACTCAGGACATTGGTGCTTGAGCAGCATTCGCTTCCAGGCGGCTACTGCACATCGTTCAAGAGAAAAGCCTTCACGTTTGATGCAGCCGTCCACTTTACCGAGGGACTGGGAGAAGGCGGTCAATTCTATCGGATTCTCAAGGATCTCGGAGTAGAAGGACAAGTCCGATCTCGCAGGTTGGATCCCCTCTACAGGTTCGTGCTTGGTGGAGAATCGTTTTCAGTTCCCGCCGACGCGGTCAAGTACGTTGCCATGCTGACAGAGAGGTTCCCATACGAAAGGAAGGGGATCTCTGAGCTGTTTCGGACGCTACGAGAACTAAACGATGAAATCGAGAAGCTTCCTCCCGTGTTAGGAGCGAAGGAGAAGCTCTCGGTGCCTGTAAGGTTCCCTTTGACCTTCAGGTACTACAAGAAGACATTCGCGCAGATGATGAACGATTTTGTAAAGGATCAGAAATTGAAATCGCTGATCGCGGCCGGGTGGCCCTATGTGGGCTTGCCTCCGTCGAGAGTCTCTTCGCTGATTATGGCTCAGTACATGTACACCGCTCATTTTCAGGGCCACTACTATCCGCTGGGTGGAACTCAGGTACTTGCGGATACACTGGTTGGAGCTCTAAGGAGACATGGAGGAGAACTCCAGTTGAGCACAAGAGTCGCCAAGATACTCACGAAGAACAATAGAGCTACTGGAGTTGAAGTAGCAAATGGGAAGAGAATCCGCGCCGAGTGCGTTGTCTCCAACTCTGACGCACGACAAACGTTCCTGAACCTGTTGGGACCACAGGAGCTCCCGAGCGCATACTTGCGTCGCTTGGAGGGGATGACGCCCTCGATCTCCTTCTTCCAAGCATGGTTGGGCTGCTCTGACATACAGTATGACGGCGAATATGAGGTACTATCCTATCCCAGCTACGATCTCGACTACGTCTACGATGCCTGTCTCCAAGGAGGATTTGGCGAGGGTTGCGGAATCTGCGTGCCCACCTCGATCGATCCCAGTCTCGCTCCTGAGGACAACAGTATCGTGAGCATAATCTATCCGGTTCCATACGGTTACGAGCGGAATTGGCGAACCGAGGACGGAAAGAGAGGGTCTGCTTACCGGGACTTGAAACATGAGACAACGCAGCGGTTGATCAGGACAGCAGAGAAGATGATGCCGAAACTGTCAGATCATGTCGAGGTGATCGAGGCGGCGACTCCCATAACACTGGAAAGGTATACGCTGAACTCCTGGGGAGCCGCTTACGGTTGGGACGCGACGCCGGAACAGAGCGGCGCCAACAGGTTACAACCGAAAACCCCGTTCGATAATGTGTACCTGACCGGCCACTGGACAACCCCTGGAGGAAGCACGGTAGCGGTAGCGTTATCAGGAAAAAAGGTAGCGCAAGTGATCCTTCACTCTCGGTAGGCCATGAGCCTACTGGCGCGCCAACTCACGCATGTCCCGCGATCTTCGAGAGACTGATTCTCCATGCTGAACCTTCAGTTCAGCGTTCACCCCCGGCGCATTTCTGTGCCGCCCGGATTTCCAGCTAGCTCAACCATGACTGGAGTGCGTCCAAAGGAACTACGCTTTCAAGCGAGTCTTGTTGCCTTTTCGGTTCTTTCGCCCGCATTCTTTCAGACCTTCGAGAGTGTTGCTGTTCTGCTCAAGGCGCAACTTCTGACTTGGCGAAGATATACACACTCGTCTGCATGGGCTCGGTTATGTTTAACCTAGACTCGCGCCCTCGCTACTCATTGCTGTTTGCGAGGTGTCTCTGGTGGCAGAGTCTGCTGAAGTACGCAAAGCTCTGCTCCAGGCTGTTGACGCCGGATTATCGGTTCCTGGTGAGATTGTGAGGGCGGCTATCTACGAGCGGATCGAGAGGAGCTACCAGCTCAAACGCGAGGAGATCCCTGAGAAGCTTGAAACCTTCCACAGGGGGCTACAGGAGTTGCTGGGTGCAGCCGCCAAGGTCATGGAGAAACTGATCGCCAAGAACCTCTACCGCCGGCTCGGATTGAGCTTTATGGAGCATGCGAACTGGAGTATAGTTGACTATGTGAACCATGCGAAGAAGGCTCGAGTCAGTGACTGAAGGGATGGAGAAGCAAGAAGGATCGATCCAACCCGAAGGCGTTCCTGAACGCGATCGAATGGAGCAGGCCTTGCGGAAGTCGGAGCAGAGGTACAGGTTTCTC
>JBAVVE010000116.1:0-4658 GCA_049697135.1 Bathyarchaeia archaeon
ATCCATGACTATGCGGAGCACGTCTTGTTCTGTGGGACCCTTCCTTGGCATGGAATAACCTTCTTTGGCTCGTCGTCAGAGAGCCCACTAGAACGTCTGAGTGTGGTAATTAAAACGTTTGAAATGGCTCGCTGAGCCTCAGGAATGAGTGTTAGGTGATCCGGGCGCCCGATTGAATCTCACGATCCGTAGTCAGGAGCGCTAGCTTTCCATCTGTCTCTGCTGCCAAGAGCATACCTTGTGAGACCTCACCAGCAAACTTCGCCTGTTTGAGGTTCGTCAGGAAGACCACCCTCTTCCCGACCAGTTCATTGGGCTCATAGTAGCCTGCAAGGCTTGAGACTGTCTGGCGGGTTCCAGAGGGCCCTAGATCCACAAGGATCTTGTACAGTTTCTCTGTCCTTCTGACCCGTTCGACGCTCGTAACGATCCCTACTCGGATGTCCAATCGTTTGAAGTCCTCGAAAGAGACCTCCTCTGCCAATCCTGCGCACCTCAGATGGCAGAGAAGCCCCGTCCTGTCTTATGAGATTCATCAAATAGCAGGGATATGCCAGAGGGTGCCCTCCCGAGCCTGTTTCGGAAGTCCCACCAGGTGTCCTTCCCGAACCCAAGTGTATGGGCACCACGCGGAGAACTAGGAGACTCACACGGTGTATTTCAAGGCCAATCGGATCAATACGAGGTTCTGTCTACCGGCTCAGCTCTGGAGAACAGAATACGACAGAACAATCAACAGATTCCGTTCTCACTTAGGCAAGCCTTATTAGGTTTCCAGAGTTGCAACATTATCTCGGTGAATTTCGTCTTGTCAAAGAAGAGTAAGAAAGCTAAGAAGTCGATGAAGAAGAAGGCCAAGAAAATAGCCAAGAAAATAGCCAAGAAACGTGTTGTCAAGCGGATACCTGCTCCGCCACCAGCGCCGACAACTGAACCTGCCCCTGCTCCTTCCCCTGACACGACTTCGCCTGCCCCATCCGGAGATACTTCAACTCCATCGTCAACCTGGTAATCGAGCAGAACCTCCTTTCTCCGGTTTCCTTGGAGCCTGCTCAGCTAGCGAAGCCCCCCCATTTTCTATGATTTGATGTTTTCCTGCAGGCCTTTTCTAGCTCAGTCGACCGCCAACAGTCATAAGGACACGCCGGACCTACTCGCTATGAAGCGAACTTGATCCTGAACAGGCGCCAACTCATCGAAAATGGCTCAGACCGCCCAACACGACGCGCTAGACGGCTTCTTGTCGAGACCCTAGAATTCGTGCTGACCTCAGTCGATCCGCACAGGCTCGTCTCGCAAGGCGTGAGGAGAAAAGGAGAGAAACTCCTCGTGGACAGAGAGATCATCAGACTTGACCATTACCACTCTATCTTTGTTGCAGGCGCCGGAAAGGCGTCAGGAGCGATGGCCGAAGCACTTGAGGAGATCTTGGGAGACCGACTCGAAGGCGGAGTCGTCGTCATTCCAAGCGGACAGAAACCGCCGAGACTAAGCCGAGTAAGACCGGCTGTCGCTCCACATCCGATTCCTGACGAGAGCAGTGTCAGAGCCGCGAAAGGACTCGTCAACCTAGTACAAGAGCTTGGAGAACGGGACCTTCTCATCTGCACAATATCGGGAGGCGGATCCGCATTGTTGTCTCTCCCGGCCGGACCCCTGACGATTGAGGATAAGGGAAGAGTCGCACAATTACTGATGAATGCGGGTGCCACGATAGTAGAGCTGAACACTGTCAGAAAGCACCTGTCCGCGATAAAGGGAGGATGGCTTGCACAACACTCTTCGGCGGGCAGGATACTCGGACTGCTCATTTCAGACGTCGTCGAAGACAGGCTTGATACAATAGCATCAGGTCCAATCTCGCCTGATTCAACAACTTTCTCAGACGCAATCGGAATACTGAAGAAATACAATGTCTGGGATTTGATTCCCAGTACAGCTGTGGATGTTCTGTGCAATGGAGCCCAGGGAGCTATCCCTGAAACCCCGAAAGCTGGCGACCCTTGTTTCCGGAAAGTCAGCCATCACATCCTAGGGAACAATAGAACTGCATGCACCTCTGCTCAAAGATACCTGCGGTCCAAGGGAATCAACACAAAGATACTGAGTTCATCAGTTACCGGGGAAGCCAGATATCTGGGGTCGTTTGTTGGCTCCCTTGCTAGGGAGATCGTCACACTCGATGAGCCATTCAGAAAGCCGTGTGCATTCGTGCTAGGAGGAGAAACGACAGTCACGGTCACAGGTTCAGGTCGCGGAGGACGAAACCAAGAATGCATGATGACATGTGCAAGAGAGATACGGAACCTCAGAGGCGCGGCTGTAGCATCGATTGGAACTGACGGGATAGATGGAACGACAGACGCAGCTGGCGCTGTTGTAGACGGCATGACGCTTTCTAGATCTGAATCGCTTAATCTGGAACTCGACGAGTTGTTGGTCCAGAACGATTCCTACAGATTCTTCCAACCGCTAGAGGATCTCGTGATGACTGGAAGAACCAACACAAATGTCAACGACGTAGCCGTGGCAGTGCTACTATAGGCCTCAGCCTCGCCAGTAGCACGCCCGAACGTGGCGTGGACGTGTGATTTGACAAGCATCGTCCCGACGAGTGCGGCCGTAACCGAGGCCCTTTCCATCATTGGTAAAGCCGCGGAACAGACAAATATGACCGGCAAGTCACCTTTGCGGCACCCAAAAGGGAATGGAGGAACGTGGTTGGATTTCCGACTAACACCTCAGCAGGAGTTGTTCAAGAAGACCGTCCGCAGCTTCTGTGAGGAGAAACTGTTTCCGAGAACGCGTGAGATTGACGAGAAAGAAGCCGGCATCCCAGAGGAGATCATCAAGGAGATGGTAGAACTCGGGATCTTCGGCGTGACAACCCCTGAGGAATACGGAGGCTCAGCCAGCTCAGGCGAAGAGATGGTCTATGCCACGATTGCAGTTCACGAGATCGCTCGAGCCGAGCTGTCCATGTCGCTTCCAGTCTATACGCTACTGAATCTCGGCTGGAGCTACTTGGTCGTCAGACATGGCACTGAGGAACTCAAGAAGGAGCTTCTTCCAAACGTCGCTTCGGGCAAGTGGTTCATCGGAATCTGCACAACAGAACCAGGCGGCGGATCCGACCTGGCCAACATCAGGACTGTAGCAAAGAAAGCGGGCAATGAGTATGTAATCAACGGCGAGAAGACCTACATCAGCGGCGTCATCGAGGCGACCAAGAGAGGCGGCGGACATCTTACTCTGTTTCGAACAGCCCCGGAACTCGGCAACAAAGGCATGACATTCGCATACATCCCAGCGAAATCCCCGGGTGTCACCTACACAACCTTCCGCGACATGGGACGCATGGGACTCTCCACTGGCGGATTCTCATACAAAGACGTCAAGATACCAGCGAAGTATGTGCTTGGCCAAGAGAACAGGGGATTCTACGTCAACATGGAAGGCTTCAATGTGGCCCGGACACTCGTCGCAAGCGCATGCCTAGGCGGAGCTGAGAAGTGCCTTGAACTTGGTGCCGATTACGTGAAACGCCGCGTGCTCTTCGGCAGACCGCTCGCGAACTTTGAAGGAATCTCATTCGAGATCGCCGAAGACCTTGCTGAGCTAGAGATGACCAAGAATTTACTACTCAAAGGAGCTTGGATGATCGACCAACACTACAAGGATGGAAGCTTCAGCAACAAGGAGATCAACCAGACAATCGCGATCTGCAAACTGAGGGCACCCCTACTTGGCGTCGAGATAGTGAAGCATTCAATGATGTATCACGGCGCACTGGGATACAGTAAGGAAAGTCCGCTCGAGATGTGCATGAGAGGACTCATGTCCTATGTGGTCGGCGCCGAAGGTGGAGCCAACATAATGAAGATCATCATTGCGCGGGAGTTCATGGGAGACATCGCAGTGCCTTACCGCGGGTAGGACTTCGAAACGGCCCAAGTCATCTTCATCTTTGACGACGTAGCATAGCCGAGAGGGTGGAGTCCAGTCCGGAGATCAGACGTGGAACGAGTAGACGCTGCCATCGTAGGCGCAGGCCTCGCAGGCCTGTCCTGTGCGTACACGCTCGCAAAAGCGGGCTTGGATGTGCTTGTCGTCGAGCGAGGCGACTATCCCGGAAGCAAGAATGTCACAGGAGGCAGACTCTACATGAACGCGGTCAGGCAGTATCTGCCGGAGATCTGGGATGAGGCCCCATTCGAACGACACGTCACAAAAGAACGCTTGACCATGTTGTCAGATGATGTGTCGCTGACTCTGGAACTACGTTCAGACGCTTATGATAAGCAGCCATATCACAGCTACACGCTCGTTCGCCCCACCTTCGATAGATGGCTCGCAGAGAAGGCCTCAGCAGAAGGCGCAGCAATAGTATCGAAATACAAAGTTGAGGAACTGCTGAGCGAGAACGGCAAGGTCGCAGGAATACGGGCCGAAGGCGAAGACATCGGAGCAAATGTGGTAGTCGCTGCTGACGGCGCCATGTCATTCATAGCAGAACAGGCCGGCCTACGCTCCAAGCATGAACCAGATCATTTTGCAGTTGGAGTGAAGGAGACGATTGAGCTACCGAGGAAGACGATTGAAGACAGGTTCAATCTCCGCGGCGACGAAGGGGCCGCACAACTCTACTTCGGGAACGT